>OMIJ01000062.1 GCA_900299065.1 Hyphomicrobiales bacterium | reverse complement strand
TATCGGGAAAATTTCCCGAATAAGCTTTTGCAAACTGACTCCTCATTGGTTTGGGGCAGACCTATTATTTTGATCAAGGTACAGCGCTGAGCGCCTCCATGCTCATCACGCGCCATTTGAAACTTGATGAAAGTCAAATCATGCGCCGATTTCGTTCGTTAGCTATTCCTGTTCTGAGCTTGAGCTTTTCAGTCCTTCTGGTCCCTATGTCGGGAGTTTTTGCGCAAACATCAGTTGCAGGTGGCCCGAGTGTTCCGGTTCAGAATTTGCCGCAGGTCGATGTGATTGGAACCTCGCCTTTGGCTGGAGCCGGTGTGGATCGCGACAAGGTTCCGGCATTGGCACAAGGTGTGCGGGCGGATGATATTGCGCGCACAGGCTCGCCCAGTGTGATCGACTCTTTATCGCGTTCTGTGCCCGGCATTGCATTGTCCGATGTGCAGGGCAATGGCTTTTCTCAAGATCTGTTTTATCGCGGATTTAATGCCTCTTCTTTGCAAGGGCGCAATCAGGGCCTGGCTATTTATCAAAATGGCGTGCGTTTGAATGAGGCCTTTGGTGATACGGTCAATTGGGATTTCATTCCCCCGCAGGCCATTCAGCGTATGGATGTTTGGACCAATAATCCGCTCTTTGGTCTGAATGCGTTGGGCGGCGCTATTAATATGCAAATGAAGTCAGGCTTTGACTGGCAGGGTTTCGAAACGCAGGTTATGGGCGGCTCTAATGGTCGCATTGGTGCGTCATTCCAATATGGCTTGGAAAAAGACAAATATAGTCTTTACGTTGCCAGCGATGCGATGCGTGAAAATGGCTGGCGCAAATTCTCCCCCTCAAATCTGTTTCGCATTTATTCTGATTTGGGCTGGCGTGGTGAGAGTACGGAATTGCATGTGGTATCTTCTGGCGCGAGCAATCGGCTGGGAGTGATTGGCCCAACACCCGTTGAAAGCCTCGCTCAATCATACAGCAATGTCTACACAACGCCGCAATCAACCATTAATGAGAATGGGTCTTTGTCGCTGAATGGCAAATTTGATCTGACTCCTTTGTGGACTGTGCAAGCGCAGTCCTATCTGCGTCGCTTTGTGCAATCGCATAAGGATGGCAATACAGCTGATTTCGAGCAATGCAGCAGCAAATCATCCTATCTTGGCTTTCTGTGTTTGGAGGATGATCCCTGGGGCACGCCTGTGGGAGGCAAAACTACGGCCTGGCGCAATCAATTTTTACTGCTTGATACCAATGGCAATAAAATCCCATATGCGGGTGCAACGGTTCCTTATGGCGTGATTGACAGTACGGCGAGTCGCACGACGTCTATGGGCGCCTCCGCACAGGCGACTTACACTGGCAAGATTGCGGGTCATGATAATTATCTGTCTTTTGGTTCCAGCATTGATCACAGCAAGATTGATTTTCAATCTCAATCGGCTCTGGGTTTCATCTTCCCTGATCTGCGTGTGGGAAGTGATGCCGCGATTGCGGGAATGGGCAGTGTTCTGCATACGGCTGGCTCTTTGGGTTATGCCCCGGTCAGCTTGAATGCAACGACAGATTATTTTGGTCTTTATGGGCTCGATACGTTTAACATCACTCCGCAATTGGCTTTGACGGCGGGTGGACGCCTCAATCTGGCGCAATTGAAGATGAATGATGCGACAGGCCTCGCGCCGGAATTGAATGGTAATTATAAGTTCACGCGATTCAATCCAATGATTGGTGTGGCTTATAAATTACCGCGCAATACCACAGTTTATGCTGGCTATTCTGAGGCCAATCGTATTCCCACGCCTCTGGAGTTGAATTGCGCTGATCCTCTGCGCCCCTGTCTGTTGGAAAACTCGCTCGTTGCTGATCCGCCACTCAAGCAAGTGGTTTCCAAGACATTTGAGGCGGGATTGCGTGGTAATCTCACAATTGGCTCGGGCGATCTTGATTGGAAATTGGGTGTCTTTCGCACTGACAGCACCAATGATATTTTGCCTCTGGCAAGCGTGCTGCAAGGGCGCGGCTATTATACCAATGTGCCTTTGACACGACGGCAGGGCGTTGAGGCGGGAGCCAGTTATCAATTGGGTGATTGGCAGGCTTCAATCAATTACGCCTTTATCGATGCGAGCTATCAATTCAATGGCACCTTTGCTTCGCCCAATAATCCCAAGGCTGATGCCAATGGAGATATTCAAATCACCAAGGGGTCGCGCATTCCCAGCATTCCGGATCAACAGATCAAAGTGTCTGCCGATTATTCTGTGACATCCAAATGGAAGATTGGTGCCAATATCAGCGCCGCCTCCAGTCAATATTACAATGGCGATGATTCCAACCAGAATGCCAAACTGCCTGCCTATTGGGTTGCTGGTTTACAAACTTCTTATCAGCTGACCAATTCGGCGCAGATCTTTGCGCAGGTCAATAATCTGTTTGACCGCAAATTTGGTGTCTATGGCACTTATTTTGATAAAACAGGCGTCGCTCTAGCGAGCCCCATTGTTTATACGGATGCGCGCATGATCACGCCCTTGCAGCCTTTCTCTGTTTATGGTGGGCTGAGGATGACCTTCTGAGGAGAGGGGGTGCTTGGAGAGATTGATCAGATCTGATCAATCGTCTCCAGCTCATCAATCATGCCCGAGATCATGTTGAGGCCGATCTGCCAGAAGCCGGGATCGCGTGCATCCAATCCAAAGGGTGCGAGCAATTGGGAATGGTGTTTTGTGCCGCCAGCAGAGAGCAGAGCAAAATATTTCTCAACAAAGCCATCAGCTGATTTTTCATAGCGGCCATAGAGCGAATTGACCAGGCAATCGCCAAAGGCATAGGCATAGACATAAAAGGGCGAGTGGATGAAATGGGGGATATAAGACCAATAGGTCTCATATCCCGGCCCCAAGCGCACACCAGGACCTAGACTCGAGGCCTGCACACTCATCCATGTTTCGCAGATTTGCTCTGCGGTCAGTTCGCCCGAGCGGCGCTGTGTGTGTAATTTGCGCTCGAAGGAATAAAAGGCAATTTGCCTTACAACAGTGTTGAGCATGTCCTCAACTTTTTGTGCCAGTATGGTGCGGCGCTGTTCGGGACCTGATTGGCGCAGCAGTGCGCGGAAGGTGAGCATTTCCCCAAAGACGGAGGCCGTCTCGGCCAAGGTCAGGGGCGTGGGTGCCATAAGTGCGCCATTGGGGCCCGCCAGAACCTGATGCACACCATGGCCCAATTCATGCGCAAGCGTCATCACATCCCGCGGCTTGCCCATATAATTGACCAGCACATAGGGATGCGCAGAGGGCACTGTGGGATGAGCGAAAGCGCCTGATTGCTTGCCCGCGCGCACAGGTGCATCAATCCAGCTCTCATCAAAGAAGCGTTTAGCAATGGCAGACATTTTGGGTGAGAAATCGCTATAGGCATTCAGGATGATGTCGCGTGCTTCCTCCCAGCGATAATCACGATTGGCCGCATTGGGTAGGGGCGCATTGCGATCCCAATGGTCCAATTGGTCTTTGCCAAACCATTTGGCTTTGAGTTTATAATAGCGATGCGAGAGGCGCGGATGTGCGCCTTCAACCGCGCTCACCATAGCGTCCACGACTTCGCGTTCCACACGATTGGCCAGATGGCGTGAATCGGCAATGTCCTCAAAACCGCGCCAGCGATCCGAGATTTCCTTATCCTTGGCCAGAGTATTGGTGATCAGCGCAAAGGTGCGCAGATTGTCGCCCAGCGTTTTGGCTATGCCGATTGAGGCTTCCTTGCGGATGGCCTCATCTGGATCTTGCATCAGATTTTGCGCTTGTGTGATCGAGAGATCTTGCCCCTTGATGTGAAAGCGCAGGCCAGCGAGTGTTTCATCAAAAAGACGGTTCCAGGCATTGCGACCTGTGACGGCTTTTTCATGGAATAATTGTTCGATCTTGTCGTCAAGCTGATAGGGTTTTTCGCGTCTGATATCTTCCAGCCAGGGGCGATAATGGGACAGAGGCGATTGCTCGGCCGCTTTATCGAGAAGCTGATCGTCAATGCGATTGAGCTCCAGAGTGAAAAATAAAATGTCGGAGGTGGCGTCAGTGATTTTCTCCTGCGCATCCCCATAGAATTTCATATGAGCGGGATTGGATGTGTCAGCAAAATAGATCAGCCCCGCATAGGAAATGATCTTGCCCAGACGATCCTCAATCGCCTCATAGCGCCGCACGGCCTCACCAAGGCTCTGACTGGCATTTGGTCCTTTGGCGAGTTCCTCGAGGCGGCCGCGATAGTTATCGGCGAAGGCCTTGCATTCAGCCAGAGCCTGCGAAAGGTCGTTGGCATAGGCGGGCGAATCCATGGAGGGATAAAGATCGCTCAAGCGCCATTGCGGCAAGGAGCCCAGATCAGGCTGGCTTTGCGCAGAGGCTGGTAAATTGGCAGCAGCAAGGGGGGTCGGATGGCGATTGTCGTGCATAGAATCAGAACCGATCAGCAAGAGATGCATTACATATTGTCAGGCTGGTCGATCATTCAACCAGTCAATAGTTATAATTTTTATAAAAGCTCAGATCATCAGCCCGCGTTTGCGTGAGACAAACCAATAAAGGCCTATCACGGGCAGCATTATAACGAGCAGGATCAGGGTTAGCGCTGAGGCTGTGCCAAGCCCGCCACTGAGCCAGAGCGACCAGACGACGACGGGCAGAGTCATATTGTCGCGTGTGGTGAGTACAACGGCGAGGGTGAGCTCGCGGAAGGTCAAGAGCGCTATCCAGAGCCAGGCATAGATAAAGGTGGGGGCCATCAGGGGTGCAATGATTTTTACAATCATGGCACCCGTTGAGGCGCCACTAGTAGTGGCCGATTCTTCTAGCTCGCGATGAAGCTGCATCAGGCCTGAATTGGTCATGCGTGTGCCATAGCTCAGGCGCGCCACCAGCATAACAATTGCCAGGCTGAAAATGGAACCAAAGAGCGGGATTTTCGGGCCTGCCACATAAAGCGCAAATAAAAGTGTGCTGACGCCAAAGATTATGCCCGGCACTGCATGGGGCAGAAAGGCAATCAAATCGAACCAGTGACGACCACGCAGATTGGTGCGCAGCACGATCCAAGAAAAGGCAAAGCTGGCAAAGATCGTCAGGGTGGGGACGATCAACATGAGTAGGACAGTGGTGCGCATGCCATCAAAGATCAGCTCCCAGGGCAGATCCTTGGTGTAATGATCAAGCGAAATATTCTTGAGGGCGGCGAATGAGGGCATTTGAAAGAAGGGCAGTAGAGAGGCCCAGATCATCAACAATATCGGCAATAATTTGCTTAATATGAGATAGAGCCCGACAAGCAGCCAGGCGCTATAGCGCCAATGGCCCAAACGCAATCGATTGGGGCGATAGGCTTTGCCGGAAATGGTTTGATAGCGGCCTGATTGCTTTTGCATGCGCGCATACCAAAAGCTCAGAGCCAATGCGAGGCCAATGACCAGAGTTGATAAAGCCGCAGCCATGCCAAAGCGCGGCGTGCTGTCATCGGGTTTTAATTGCAGCAGCAGATAAGTACTGAATGTATAGATGCGATTGCCCCAGCCAATGATGGCGGGCACATCAAAGGCGGCAAAGCCCATTGTGAAAATATAAAGCCCCGCTGCCAATATTCCGGGCCAGGCCAGTTTTGTGGTGATGCGGAAAAATATTTTGCCACGGCTAGCACCGCTCATCTGTGCGGCTTCCTCAAGGGAGGGGTCCATAGCGCGAAACACAGCTGCCGTCATGATGAAAGCCACCGGGGCGAGGCTTAATCCCTGCACCCAGCCCATGCCCAGAATGGAAGCAATATTTAAGACGGGATCCATCAGGCCGAAAGTTTGGCGCAGCCAGACATTCACCAGACCAATGCGCGGATGCAGCATGAACAACCAGCCCATGGCAATGGCAAAACCGGGGATCAGCATGCCCAAGGTCATCAAGGTGAAAACAATTGAACGGCCGGGAAAATCAGTACGCTCCACCAGCCAGGCTATGGGCAGTCCAAAGATCATGGCCACAAGGATGGTGACCAATGAAAAGCCAATGGTGTTCAGCATGACCTGCCAGGTGAAGGCGCTGCCCAGAATTTCACGATAATTATTGGCGGAGAGAATCATATCAGGATCGCCGGGGCGACCCTCGATAAAGCTCAACCAGATGACGCAACAGAGCAGCAGCAGAATAATGGCGCTGATGGTTTGAACGAGCACAAGCAGGCCGGAGGTTAGCCCATCGGTTTGTGTTGCATCCGGTTTGGCGCGCAAAAACCTGTGCCGGGGATTGGTCAAGGACCATCCCCGATCTTGTTTTGATTCATTGCTCATGCGCTGCGTCGCTTTGAAAATCTATCTGCCATCTTGAATCGATGGCCTATTTCTTCACGGCGAGAATTTTGTTGATTTCCGCATGGGTCTTGCGACCCTCAGCATTGTCATTCTGCCAGCTAAGATCAATGCTGTGGAGCTTTTGGCCGATCTTGGCTTCAACTTCCATTGCTGTTTTATGAGTCTGGGCTTCGGGATAGAGATGCATATCGCCGCCCCAATAATCGCGGATGATTTTTTGTCCCTCAGGCATTGAGGCAAAGACTGTGAAGAGAATGGCTGCATTGGGATTGGAAGCATTTTTGGGCACAGTGAGATAATAGAAGCTCATCACCGGATAATCTTTGGGTGTGAAATGAGCGATGGGGGCGCCTTTGCTGATCAGGGCTTGCTGACCCAGATCGCCACAATCAATGACCATAGCGAGGAATTCGCCTGAGGCGAGGCGCTCATTTTCATCACAGCGGGTGAGGCCAGCGATTTGCGGAGATAATTGCTTGGCATAATCGAGAGCTTTTTGTGAACCAAAGACATCCTTGCCAGCCAGAATATCAAAGCCGGCGGAATAGGGCGTTGTCGCAATCTTGCCCTTCCATTCAGGTTTGAGGAAATCAGCCAGGCTCTCGGGCTTTGAGGGTGCAAGCTGGGTATTATAGGTCACACCCAACAGGCCGGTGAGGATTTTGAGAGCTGTCCCGTCGGCCTCGACGGCTTCTTTGGGAATGCGACCGGGGGCAAGTTCAGTCCAGTTGACGGCCATGAATAATTTCTTCTCGATCAATTCAGCCATGTCGCGCGAGAAGGCGATGAAGACATCGGTCTGGGCTGGCTGTCCGGCTGTGGCGCGCATGGCAATCTCATTACCAACAGCTGGCATGGAGGGGCCGGGCGTAAATTTGATTTTAATTTTGGTGCCGAACATTTTGTTCATGCCAGCTTCAAAATCAGCGGCGCCTTTCGTGCCGCCCATTGTTGCCTGACTCCACATGAGTGAGAGATTGGGGTCTTTGGCGGAGTCCGCAATTACTTTTTGCAGGGCTGGCGAGAGCGTTTGTGCGGAAAGCTGCGGAGCCAATCCGCATGTCATAAGTAGAGTGCTGGTGAAAAGAATAGAAGACATACGCATGGATGATTCTTTCGTGCTGGATTGGTTAAGAGAATTACGAAGTCATATCGGCCATATTTGTAGGCGCATTGACGAGCAGCGACAGGCGTTCCTTGGGGCGGTGCCAATCTTTGAGAGGCTTGCCTGCCTTGAGGGCTTTCAACTCGCGATCCCAGAGCTTGCGTAAAAGTGTAATCCCCTTGTCTGACTGGCCTAGACGATCAAGAGAGCGATCAACAATGCGTCCCTGTCCGGCCAAAGCTACATTGTCCTGCACGACAAACAGGCCGCGATAATTGGGATCGACATCCTGAATGCGCATGCGGCCTGCCAGAATTTCTTCAGAGAGAAATGTGGGATCTGGTACAAGTGGGGCGCGCTTGGTCTCGCGCAGATTGGGGTCATTGGGGTCGCCCCGGCGCAGGCTAATGCTGAAAGTGGTCATGCTCACATCATTAACTGGTACCCGCCAGGCCAGATGGATCGTCCAGTCCTGATTATCAGGCGAGGGTGGCAGATCAACGAAATGTATATTGGGCATCATCCAATGAGCGGTGCGTGTTGCATTGGCGCCACCGCCCTTGCGTATGCCTTCGCGGAAAATGCCATATTGTGTTTCAGTGACGCGGATCTCGGGAAATTCATCCAGTCCATATTGATCTGTTGAGACATTGTGAACGAAATGCACGTGCAATTCATCGAGGTCGTTTTCGATACGTTGGAAATAATTGCATGGCACGGGATGGGCGCTGACCAGTCGGATGCCGTCGATGCGCTCAACTTCAGGAAAACGTGGGAGGGGCGGGGCTTCCTCCTCACCCAGATAAGCGAAAATTAGGCCCAGATATTCCTCAACGCGATAGGCTTTGCAGCGTACTTTCTCGGCAAAGGATTTTTTCTCTGCGGGCATATGCGTGCAGCGGCCATCCCCGGCAAAGGTCCAGCCGTGGTAAAAACAGCGTATGTCCTCGCCCACGACCCAGCCCAGCGAGAGCGAGGTCTGGCGATGCGGGCAGCGATCCTGCACCAGATGGACATCGCCCGATTCGCCGCGATAGAGGGTGAAGAACTCGCCCAAAGCCTCAACCCTTACCGGGCGGCCTTTGATCAGGTCAGCTGCCAGAAAAATGGGCTGCCAGAAACGGCGCAAGAAGCGACCTGCCAGAGTGCCGGGCCCAATATGGGCAAAATCTTCCTGTCCTCGTGCCAAATTTGTCCTCCCTGAGCGGGCTGGATCAGGCCAGCCATTTTGGGGGCATTTTAGCCTCTTGCGCGGTGACGACAAGGGAGGAAGCGGTGCTGAAAGGTTCGAATATCCCAAAATATGTCAGTCATTAATCTGACATTTACCCTGATCGCCCAACATCACTGACGGCAGGAGTTGCGGTCTGCCAGAAAATAGGGGCTGCATGAGTTCGACAATTTTGATTGCTGACGACGATCCAGTTCAACGTCGTCTGCTTGAGACTATTGTGCATCGTTTTGGCTATCAGGTTGAAACTGTCGATGGTGGCGAGGCCGCATTGGCACGGCTAAGCTCGCCCGGCCTGCCGGAAATTGATCTGCTGATTCTCGATCTCGTTATGCCCGATCTCGATGGCATGGGCGTTTTGGGTAAATTGCGCGAACGCCAATCGACTTTGCCGGTCATTGTTCAAACCGCACATGGGTCGATCGAGGCGGTCATCTCGGCCATGCGCGCTGGCGCGATCGATTTTGTTGTTAAACCTGTTGGTGCAGAGCGTCTGCAAATTTCGATCAAGAATGCGCTGCGGGTCGATGCGCTGGAGGGCGAGATCAGGCGCCTGAGCCGTCGCACGGCAGGCACGCTCAGCTTTAAGGATCTGGTCTCGCGCAGCGAGGAAATGTGCCGCATTGTGCGTTTGGGGGAGCGTGCAGCAAAGTCTTCCATTCCCGTGCTTATTGAAGGCGAATCAGGGGTTGGCAAGGAATTGGTCGCGCGCGCCATTCAGGGCGCTTCGGATCGTCGCGGCAAACCCTTTATAACGGTCAATTGCGGTGCTTTGCCAGAGAATCTGGTTGAGTCGATTCTCTTCGGTCATGAAAAGGGCGCCTTCACCGGCGCCACCGAAAAACACATTGGTAAATTCTCTGAGGCCAATGGCGGTACCCTCTTCCTTGATGAAGTGGGTGAATTGCCGCTGGAGACGCAAGTCAAGTTGCTGCGGGCTTTGCAAGAGGGAGAGATTGATCCTGTTGGCTCTAAGCGCTCTGTCAAAGTCGATATAAGGCTGATCTCTGCGACCAATCAGGATCTCATCGAATTGGTCAAAAATGGCCGATTCCGCGAGGATCTCTATTATCGCCTCAATGTCTTCCCCATTACCATTCCTCCGCTGCGGGCGCGTCGGCATGATATTGCCGATCTGGCGCGTCGTTTTACAGCCCGCTTTGCCGCTGAAGAAGGCAAGGCTTTGCGCGGTTTGTCGGCAGAAGTTTTGTCTTTGCTGACGCGTTATGATTGGCCGGGCAATGTGCGGCAATTGGAAAATGCTGTTTTTCGTGCCGTTGTTCTCGCCGATGGTGATGAATTGGGTGTGTCCGAGTTTCCCCAAATCGCTGCCCAGGTGGATGGCTTTGATGTGCGCGTTCCTCCCGTTCCCGCTATGATGCCGCCCATGATGGTGGCCCAGCGCGAGATCGTTCGTGTTGAGGTGCGTGATCCCAATATGATGCGCCTGCTCGATGATCAGGGCGATGTGCGCAAGCTGGAAGCGCTTGAGGCTGAGGCGATCCGCTTTGCCCTGGCCCATTATCGTGGCCAAATGTCGGAAATGGCGCGCCGTTTGGGCATTGGCCGTTCCACGCTTTATCGCAAGATGAAGGATTATGGCCTTGAGGAAGGTGAATCCTTTGCCGGAGAAGCCAGCGCTGCCTAGAGCAGCGCTGTTATTGATCATTGTATATGTGTTGAGTTGAGTGAGTGAGTTTGGTGATTTTCAGTTTGCATAAGACGTTCTCGCGCGCACTCGTGCCTGTGGCGCGCTCTGTTGTCGCTGGCCTTGCTTGTTTACTGGCCATGCAATCAGAGACACAAAATGCGATTGCCAATGGCGATACGCGCACCTTAAATCTTATTCATGCCCATACGAATGAGACGATTAGTGCGACCTTCCGTGTTGACGGTCAATATGATCAAAAGACACTCGATCAGCTCAATTGGTTCTTGCGTGATTGGCGAATTGATGAGCCCACCAAAATGGATCCACGTCTGTTTGATTTGATGTGGGAGACTTATCGCGAGAGCGGATCACGCTCGCCCATATTGGTGCAATCGGCCTATCGTTCACCCCAGACCAATGCCATGTTGCGTCGTCGCTCCAAAGCGGTTGCAGAAAATTCGCAACATATGGCGGGCAAGGCGATGGACATTCATTATTATGATGTCCCCATGTCGCAGATCCGCGAGATTGGCATGCGTCTGCAGCGCGGCGGTGTTGGTTATTATCCCAGTGCCGGTTCACCCTTCGTGCATTTGGATGTTGGCAGTGTGCGCGCTTGGCCGCGCATGAGCTATGATCAATTGGCGCGTCTCTTTCCTGATGGCAAGACGGTGCATTTGCCGCCCAATGGTCATCCTCTGGCTAAATATGAGGAAGCGCGCGCTGAGATTGAATCGCGTGGTACAGGCTCAGCGCCCACTCTGGCCCAGGTTAAATCAAAGGGCTTTTTTGCCTTTCTGTTTGGTGGCGGCGAGGATGAAGACGAAGATATGCCTGTTGGCAAGGTGCGGGCTGGCCCGTCGCGTCAATTGGCCTCTGTGCAATCAAATACACGCACAATATCTTCCAATGTGCCTGCGAGTGTCATGGCTGCCAATGATGATAGTAGTGCAGCCTATTATCTGGCCGAGTCCAATCGTCGCATGAATGTGCAAACGCCCGTTGTGGCAAAAGCGCAGATGGATTTGCCGCGTGGAGACATTTTCATTGGTCCTGCACCTTCGACTGCACCCACGCTCGCGGCTATAAAGCCTGCGCCTGCTTCCGGTGCTGCTTCAGCAGCAGCGCCCTTGGTCACAGCGAGTATAGCGGCTCCCGCCTTGCCTAAATATGTTGATATGCCCTTGCCCCCGCAAAGGCCCGCCGAATTGATGTCCATTGTCGCCGCTAGCTGGGTTCCCCTGCCGCCCATCCGGCCGCCGGAATTAATGCCGCAAGGTTTGAAGAAAACCTCTGTTACAGCTACATTGCAGACGAATGAGGGTCTGCCAGATGTGATCATAAAAGGCGCTCAGGCCAATCAAGACGGGTTGAGCAAAACAGCCAATGCTCTTGCCTATGCGCCAGAGAACTCAGGTCTTGCAGGGCTCATGGTACCAAAGCCTTCGGCCAATGTGCAGGTGCATCAGCCTGCCGCGCGTCAAATTGGAGCAAAGTCAAAAACAGAAATGACACCGGCTAAAATGGGCACATCTGACTTTCGCGCTTTGATTTCGCCCGTTGCACTTGTGCAGCATGCGCCTGTTGCGGTTGCTCCAGGTCAAGCCTCAGCGCTCAAATCAGGGCGACAGACTTTGATCTTCTCAAATCAGATCGATGTAACCACGCAATTTGAAAAACGCATGGTCAACGGTCTTGCTTCAGGCTTCGCCCAGCGCTGAAAGATAAAGGTCAAGGATTTCCTCCTCTTCCCTGCGCTTGTCGCGATCTTGTCGGCGCAGAGAAATGATCTTGCGCATAATCTTGATATCATAGCCTGTGCCTTTGGCCTCGGCGTAGACTTCCTTGATGTCATCGGCAATGGCGCGCTTTTCTTCCTCGAGTCGTTCGATACGCTCGATAAAGGCGCGTAAATGATTGGCGTTGACCGTATTGGTGCTCATGTCCGGACTATTCTCAAGGGCTTATTATTGGAATGTGACCCCTGCAGGGTCAGGAAGGTGACTGGATGGAGGCTTAATCAGCCTCCGTCAAGAACCCGATCAAATAATCCCCGAAATCCTCAAGCTGGGATAAGCCCGAACCAACCAGGTCTCATCAGGCTTTATGTTGTCCGGCTGGTGATTGCGCAAAGGCTTTGAGCTGATCATCTGAGGCTGGTTTTTGATGCTGTTGTTTCCATTCCTCATAGGGCATTCCATAGACATGGGTGCGCAATGTTTCTTTATCCAAATTAAGGCCACGCTCATCAGCGGCGTCCTTGAGCCAATTGGACAGGCAATTGCGACAAAAACCGGCCAGATTCATCAGATCAATATTATGCACTTGCGGGCGCTCGCGCAAATGTTTGGTTAGGCGCCTAAAGGCGGCGGCTTCCAGTTCGGTCTGTGTTTTGGGGTCGATCTGGCTCATGTCAGTGGTCCTTTGGCAAAACGGGCCCGCCCATGGGCGCGGCTTTGGTAAAATTCGATCTGATGGGTCTGGGGTGCGGCCAGAACCTCCCTTAAGGCTGGTGCCAGGCGCTCGGCCCAGTCCCTAGCCTTTTGCGGATTGTCAATCAAATCCTGTCTGATTTCGATCAACATATGGGCAAGCCCACGCTTCGTGCCATGTTCATACATTGTATCGCCTTCCAGCGCGCCGTCATAGGGTTCATTATCACCGATGGTCAAAGTTCCATCCCTGCGCAGGCTGGCAAGAGAGGGTTGAGCAAGGCGAGGATCTGAATCCCATAAAATGCCGATTTCCCATGGCCGCGGGCGATCTTTCCAAATCGGTGTAAAAGAATGAATCCCAATGATGGCGGGAACAGGGCCCTTTGCAATCATCTGATCAATCATCTCTCTGGTCGTGTCCCGATAGGGGCGCCAATAGAGATCAGTGCGGGCGGCTATCTCGGCAGCATCAATACGCGCATTGCCAGGAATAATGGCTCCGTCTGACAATTGCATGACCAGAGTAGGATCATCCGCACCACGATTTGGATCGATCAGCAGGCGCGAGAATCGAGTCAGCAAAGCAGGAGCGCTAAAGAGGCGGGCAAGCTCGCGTGTCACGGCGGCGGCGCCTATGTCATAGGCAATGTGACGCTGAAATTGCGCAGGATCGAGCCCTAAATAGCCATAGTTCTCGGGCAGGCTATTGGAGGCATGATCGCATAAGAAAAGCACGCCGCAATCAAGCTGGCCCGAGATCCGCTCGAGGGGATCAAACGGCTGATGGTGTGTGTGAGTTTGAGACATAATGGGAGAATGCCGGATTTTATCGTTTGTGAAAAGTCTGTTCTATTCAAGATGCCAGAGAAGATTGTCGGCTTTGCGATGATTGGCATTGACAGTGCGGGCTCATCCCTAAAGATGGCTAGGCCTGTTAAGGGGCTTCGATTAAACTGGTGATGATCGGATCGGGATTGCATTCATGATGCATTGGGCTCGTTTGAGTGGATTAGTGCTTGTGGCAGGGCTGGGGCTTGTCGCAAGCAATAGTGCGGCAAAGGCAGACTTCCGTTTATGCAATAATGCCTCAAGCCGGGTCAGTCTGGCTATTTCCTATACAGATGGCCAGACATGGGTGACCGAGGGTTGGTGGAATCTCAAGAGCGGCACATGCGAGACGCTTTTGCGCGGACCGTTAATGGCGCAATATTATTATGTCTATGGCATGGACGAACGGGGTGGAGAATGGCGCGGCAAAGCCTATATGTGCACCCGAGATCGTGAATTTCGGATTGAAGGCCGCGAAAATTGTCTCGTACGCGGATTTGATCGTACCGGCTTTTTTGAGGTTGATACGGGCAAGGATGCCAAAAATTGGACTGTCCAGTTGACAGATGCCAATCAGCCGCCACCGCCTTAAGGGTGTTTATAAGTATAAATTGATCATGGGGTTTAGATGAGACGATTGCGTCGGGTTAAAATCATCGCCACTTTAGGTCCTGCCTCGCAGGATCAAAAAACGATTACCGCTTTATTTGATGCCGGCGTTGATGTCTTTCGCATCAATATGAGTCACGGGACCCATGAGGATATGCATGCGCGGGTCAAGATGATCCGTGCCATTGAAAAAGAAAAGCATAGGCCCATTGGCATTCTTGTCGATCTGCAGGGACCCAAATTGCGTGTGGGCGAATTTGCCGAGGGTTCAGCTGAGCTCAAACGCGACGAGACTTTCATTCTCGACTCACTCAAAAATCCCGGTGATGCAAAGCGGGTCTATCTTCCCCATCCTGAAATTTTGAGCGCATTAGCGCCTGGCCACAAAATTCTCATTGATGATGGCAAGATTGCTCTGCATGTGACGAAGGCCAGCTCCAAAGAGGCGCATTGCCGTGTTGATGTAGGCGGGCGTATTTCTAATCGTAAGGGTGTCAGTCTGCCTGATACGGATATTCCAGTTTCTGCGATGACGCCTAAGGATCGCTCCGATCTTGAAGCGGCTTTGCATGCCGGGATTGACTGGATTGCAGTCTCCTTTGTGCAGCGTCCCGAAGATATTGCCGAGGTGAAAAAAAGCGCGCGGGGACGCGCCCTTGTGCTTGCGAAGATTGAAAAGCCGCAAGCCATTGCAAGATTGGATGAGATTATCGATATATCCGATGCGCTGATGGTGGCGCGCGGTGATCTGGGCGTCGAATTGCCGCTGGAGAAAGTCCCCGGCTTGCAAAAGCGCATCACACGTGCGGCTCGCCGCATGGGTAAGCCCGTGGTGGTGGCAACGCAAATGCTGGAATCGATGATTTCTGTACCTGTGCCTACGCGCGCGGAAGTTTCTGATGTTGCAACGGCCGTATTTGAAGGCGCAGATGCTGTGATGTTGTCCGCAGAAAGTGCTGCAGGACAATATCCTATTGAATCGGTGCGGGTGATGAATCGTATTGCTGAAGAGGTCGAGCAGGATCCGGTTTATCGTTCGATCATCAATGCGCAGCGCGCCAAGCCTGAGGAAACGGGCGCTGATGCGATTGCTGTTGCCGCGCGTGATGTGGCCGAAACGCTCAATCCCAAAGCTGTTGTGGCCTGGACGTCATCAGGTTCAACCGCCTTCCGGATTGCACGCGAGAGGCCTAGTCCACCTGTTCTGGCTTTGACGCCCAATGCCAATACAGCGCGGCGATTAGCGCTTGTCTGGGGTGTGCATGCGGTTGTCACCAAGGACGCTCATGACATTGATGATATGGCGCAGCGCGGCTGCAAATTTGCCAATCGCGAGGGATTTTCGCGTGAGGGGGATCGTGTGATTATTGTTGCGGGTGTCCCCTTTGGCACGCCGGGCGCAACCAATATGTTGCGCATCGCTTTTACAGGCAAAGAAAAGTGATCAGCCTTTGGGTTGAAACTGCAAGCTCTGCTGCTGCAAGATTTGATCTTGTTTAGATCGGACGACCTTCCAGCTCGGGTGTGAGCTGATCAGTCTGCTTCTGGATTTCATCGAGACCTGGATAGATTTCGAGTGTCTTGCGGAAGACTTCCAGCGCGCGGCGGTCCATGCCTGATTTGAGAAGTATAAAGCCCATGCCGCTGAGTGCGCCAAAATGTCTTGGCTCACGCTTCAACACCTCACCTATGTCTGACATGGCGCCGGTGTAATCATCTGCAAAATAGCGGGCTGTGGCGCGCTTGTTCCAGGCTTCGACCCAATCAGGATCGAGGATGACAATCTTGTCCAATAATTCGATAGCAAGGTTGAAGTCTTTGGAGCGCACGGCCGAAACGGCACGCCCCATAAGTAGATCCGATGTATCCGAGCCCGAACGCATCCAGACGCGCTCGATTGCGCCAGCAATGCCCTTGGATTCGTCCTGATCCTTGCTCTTGGAGAGGCGATCAAACAATTCGTCGAGAATCTTTTGCCTTGTCTCGGGCTGATTGACGTCCGGACGGGGCTTGGAGGGGGCCTTTTTGTCGGCTGCCTGTTTATCGCCTGCCGCAGGGCGATTAGGCTGATCAGCGCCATAAGCTGGGCCATTGAAAGCAGGGCCAAAAGCCAGCAGTGCAGAACCAGATGAGACAAGTAGCAGTTGACCAAGCAGGATTTGAGCCCGGATCGTCTTGCCAAAAGTATGCGCTTTGAGAGTCAACATGGGGAAAGTCTATGCCCGCTTGGCGAAAGCGTCAAAGATAATCTGCGCCGCCCCCACAAACAAAAACCCCGGGGAAGCCGGGGTTTAATGTCCTGAAATTAAAAGACTTAATCTCAAACCAGAGCTTAGCCCTGGCGCGCCTTGAAGCGCTTCTGGGTCTTGTTGATGACATAGACGCGGCCCTTGCGGCGGACCAGCTGATTGTCGCGATGGCGTGCACGCAGCGACTTGAGAGAATTACGGACTTTCATCGGATTTCCCGTTTGAAGAGATGGCTGGCGGAATGGGCCGCCAAAGATGGGGGTTCTATGCCTCATTTTCTCTAGGCAATCAACCGGCAAATGGCAAATCTCGCAAACTTTGCCCAATTGGTTGAGTTTAGACCATTTTGGTTCTTATTTGCCCCAGAAGTGGCTTGCGAATGAGCTGGTGAGAACTTTATATCGGGGGAGATGGTCCGGCGGCCGGTTCGTCTGCCGGAAAGTGTGGTTATGGAGATGCAGCACAGCAATAAGACGCGATCTGAGAGCAGACCCGTCGTGCGCATCTGGGCCAATCGCAATTTCACTGTTTTCATGTCGGGGTCGATCCCTGCCAGCATTACCCAATGGATGCAGCGTGTAGGCATAGGTTGGATCACATGGGAACTGACCCATTCGCCCAGCTGGCTGGGGATTATCGCAGCCGCTGATCTTGGGCCCATGTTGTTTCTGGCGCCCTTTGCAGGGGCGATTTCGGATCGATCACGTCCGATGATGATTTTGCGCCTAACCCATGTGCTTATGGTAATTCAGGCTGTGATTTTGGCTCTGTTCACGCAAATGGGGTGGCTGACCATTTATGTCTTATTGGTCATGAGTCTTGCCACCGGGATCATCCAGCCATTTTTCTCTGCGGCGCGCCAATCCATTCTGCCCAATACTGTGCCGCGGGGGGAGTTATCGACTGCGATTGCTCTGGATTCGGCCTTGTTCCAACTCACGCGCTTCATCGGTCCGGCGCTCGCAGCGTTGATGATTCCGGCCTTTGGGGTATTGGGAACGTTTCAAATCCATACTCTTGGGAGTTTGATTTTCCTGATTGGCATTCTGGCTATGCGGGTTGAGGCGCCCGAGCGGCGCGCGCGGCAAAGCCGGAATATTTTGCGCGATATAGGTGAGGGCTTTGCTTATGTGGGCAGTCACAAGGGCATTTGGCCAGCCTTTTTGTTGCTGACGATTGCGTCGATTTTTATCAGGCCAGTGCAGGATATGTTGCCGGGCTTTGCGGGAGATATTTTCCAATCCGATGCTGTGGGATTGGCCTATCTTAATTCAGCTATGGGCATTGGCGCGATGTTCAGTGCGGGCATTGTGGCCTATCGCGGGCGCATTGCCGGTCTCACAGATCACGCTGTTCTGGGCACGCTTGGATTGTCTCTGGCTATATTGGGTTTTGTTGTCACCGATTGGCTTTGGGTTGGTGTTCTGTTTTCCGGTCTTATCGGTTTTGCTCTCAATACAATGTCCACCAGTATTTCAGCGCTTGTGCAATCAGCGGTCAGTGATGATATGCGCGGGCGTGTCGTCTCTCTTTATGTGCTGGTTTTTCGTGGCACACCTGCGATCGGCTCGCTTATTGTTGGACTTGTTTCGGTTGAAATTGGACTGAGATGGGCCTTTGTCGTTTCAGCGCTGATTTGTTTCGCAGCCTGGCTCATTGTGCTCCCGCGCCGCCGCAATATTGCAGCGGCGCTGGAAGTCGAGCGCTAATCATTTTGTGCTGTTTCACTCTGCTGCAATGCGCAGGGGCTTTTTAGTCTCGTGCTGGGTATTGGCGCTGTCTGGCTCATCTTTCGGGCCGATCACACCTGAGAAGAGGCGGCTGGCCAAACGGTCAATATCATCCAAGATCGTGAAAGCCGCGGGAACAAAAACCAGTGACAGAATTGTAGAGACCAATAGACCGCCAATCACACCAATGGCCATGGGCGAGCGAAATTCGCCGCCATCGCCTATGCCCAGCGCAGACGGCATCATGCCAGCAGCCATAGCAATAGTGGTCATGACAATCGGGCGGGCGCGTTTGCGGCCTGCATCTATAATGGCTTCTGTCCGGTTCATCCCATCGGCCATGCGCTCAAGCGCGAAATCAACCAGCATGATCGCATTTTTTGTCACAATGCCCATTAGCATCAAAATGCCAATAACAACGGGCATTGAGACGGCCTTATTGGTAATGAACAGGGCAAAAATCACGCCGCCAATTGAGAGGGGCAAAGAGAGCAGAATGGTAATGGGCTGCACAATGCTTGAGAATAAGAGCACCAGCACCGCCAGCACCATCATCAATCCTGCGGTCATCGCATCTGCAAAGCCCTGGAAGACCTCGACCATGATTTCCGCATCACCTGATTCTTTCAAAGTGACGCCAGGGGGAAGATTTTGCGCAGCAGGTAGAGCATAGACTGCCTTCAAAGCCTCGCCCAGAGCATCTGTGCCTGAAAGATCAGCTTCAACAGCAATGCGTCTAACGCGATCATAACGTGAAATGCTTGTTGGGCCTTGCGAGAATTGGAATTCTGCCAGAGCCGACAAAGGCACGGTGACGCCGCGTGTCGTGGTCAGTTTTAGATTAGCAAGAATATCGACTTGCCCTCTGGCCGATTCTGGCAATTCGACCCTGATGGGAATGAGGCGATTGCCGGCATTAAATTTGGCCAGATTTGCATCTGTATCGCCAATGGTCGCCACGCGAATGGTCTCCGCCAGAGCCTCGCTGGAGACACCTAATTCTGCGGCGCGATCAAAATCAGGTTTGATGCGTATTTCGGGGCGATCCAGCGAAGCTGTCGAGACAACATTGGAGATGATAGGAATGCGCTTCATCTGGCTTTGCAGAAGGGCACCAGTGCGCTCAACCGCCTCATTGTCAGTGCCTGAGAGTGTCAGCGAGACAGCACGCATGCCATTGTCATTGAGAAACCAGCTGCGAATATCGGGCACTTGTGCCAGTTCGTCGCCAATTTCACGTTGAATTTGTTTTTGCGATTTATCGCGCTTGGTTTTGTGAACGAGATTGATCACCAATTGCGCCTTGCGCACTTCGGCAGCGCCCAAGCCTATTTTGCCGCCATCAATGAAGATGGATTTAATCTCCGGCTTTTGACGCAAGCGTTCAACAATCGTGTCAGTTACGCGCATGGTCTGGCTCACAGGAGAACCAGGTGGCAATTCTACCGCCAATAATAAACGCGCGACATCTTCGCCAGGCATAAAGCCCGAAGGCAAAAACTTTGTTGCCCAAAGCGACAGCGCAAAAATCATCGCGCCGTCTATAATTGTGACAAAACGATAGCGGACACTGAAGGCTACAATTTTCGTATATCCCTGCATGATCCGGCCTTCGCCCTGATCAAGTTTATGCGGTTCGGGTCGCAGGAAATAGGCTGCCAGCAGGGGCGTAAGCAGACGTGCTACGGTCAATGAGAACAAAACCGCAATCGCAATTGTGAGGCCAAATTGCTTGAAATATTGGCCCGCAATTCCGCTCATGAAACTGACGGGCGCAAAGACGGCGACGATGGTAAAGCTGATCGCAATCACAGCCAGACCAATTTCATCGGCAGCTTCGAGTGCGGCACGATAGGCTGATTTGCCCATATGCATATGGCGCACAATATTTTCAATTTCGACAATCGCATCATCTACCAGAATGCCGGTTGCCAAGGTGAGCGCGAGAAGGCTGACCAGATTGAGCGAGAAGCCCAAGGCATCAATTGCCCAGAAGGTTGGTAGAATAGACAAAGGCAAGGCAATGGCTGTTATCAAAGTCGCGCGCCAATTGCGTAGGAAGAGCAATACGACCAGAACGGACAGTAAAGCGCCTTCAACGAGCGTATGCATGGCGCTTTCAAAATTGCCGACTGTATAAGTGACAAAAGTATCGATCAGGTCAATTGACGTCTTCGGATAGGACTTGTTCAGGGCTGCAACTTTTGTCGCGACTTGTTCTGCAACCGTCGCATCGCTGGCGCCTGAGGCGCGCGAAATGGCTATAGCGACGACGGGCTTGCCGTCAAGGCGGGCAAAGCGTCTTTGCTCGGCTGCACCATCGGTCACGCTGGCAAGTTCGGATAGGCGCACTTTACGCCCGCCTGACAGGCTGATCGAGAGATTGTTCAGCTCTTCAATCTTTCGTGCGCCACCCAGGATACGGATAGATTGCTCCTGGCCGGATACGCCGCCGCGCCCGCCGGCCAGATCAGCATTGATGGCACGCAATTGGCGGCTGACATCGGCAGAAGTCGCGCCCAGTGCAATCAATCTGTCTGGGTCAAGCGTGATGCGAATTTCACGATCAACACCGCCAATGCGATTCACAGAACCGACGCCGCGAATATTTTGTAGGCTGCGGGCAGCCACATCATCGGCAAACCAGGAGAGATCCTCCAGCGACATTTCGGGGGAGCTGACTGCATAAGTGAGAATGGGCAGGCCGACGACATCAACTCTTTGCACGAGGGGTTCATCAATGCCGCGTGGCAAATCCGAGCGCACGCGGGCAACGGCATCTTTCACATCATTGAGAGCTCGATCGGATTTCGTTTCGAGACGAAATTCGATTGTCGTGGTTGAAAGCCCTTCGGAGATAGAGGAGGAAATATGCTTGATGCCGGCAATGCCTGCGACTGCATCCTCAATCTTCTTGCTGACCTGACCTTCAAGTTCGGACGGCGCTGTGCCGCCTTGCGTTACAGTTACAGAAATGACGGGAATATCGACATTGGGAAAGCGTGTAATCGGCAGGCCCATCAGGGACCAAATGCCCAAAAAGGTCAGGACGGTGAAAAGGACAAGGCCGGGGACGGGATTACGAATAGACCATGCAGAGACATTGAGAGCCATTAGGGTTTCTCCTCTGCTGTCACTGGCATGATGAGATCGCCATCGCGCAGAAAAGCGCCGGCGCGCGTGATGACTTGTGTTTGATCCGTGAGGCCGGAGCGAATTTCTACAAAAGCTCCGGTGGTAATGCCGACCTCAACTTTACGTTCCACAATGCGATTGCCATCGAGTGTTTGCACGCTGGCTTTGCCATTGGGATAGAGAACAGCGCTGGCCGGAACCAGGATGGATTGGCTGCGGCGAATTTCAATCTGGCCTCTGGCAAAAGAGCCGATCCAGCCCTCGCCTTTGCCATTTAACGCAATACGCACACGGCCAAGGCGCGTTGTCTGATTCACCTCAGGCGCGATCAGCCGTAATTTTCCCTGTAATGGAGTACCCGAGGCCAATTGCACTTCGACAGATTGTCCGGGTTTGAGAAGAGGCAGGCGGCTTTCCTGCACTTCGGCTTCAAGCTCAATGGCTCCGTCCTGAATGATGCGGAACAAAGGTTCGCCGGCTGCGCTTGCCATTAAGCCCAATTTGGCAGAGCGCCGCGAGATCAGGCCATCGGCAGGGGCTTTGATATCAGTGCGGCCGATGCGGATCAGCAATTCGCGCCTTTGGGCTTCAAGATTGGCCTTGTCGGCCTGCGCCACGCGGGTGGCATCTTTGGCAGATTGTAATTGCGATTTGGCTGCAGTAGCGGCGTTGAGCTTTTGATCGAGCTGGGCTTGTGAGGCGGCTGATTGCTGGACGAGTGTGCGTGTGCGCTCCAGATCAGTGGTGGTGAAATTTACATTGGCTTCAATCTGCGCGATCTGACTTTGGCTTTGGGCAATGGCGGCGTCGGCTCTGGCCAATGCGGCATCTGATTGGGCGAGCAAAGCGTCCAATTGCTCGCGTGAAAGCCGGGCCAAAACATCGCCCTTTTTAACGCTATCACCTTCTTCGACCAGAATCTCGATAATCCGCAGGCCCTCAATCTCCGGGCCAACCAGAACTTCATTGCGTGCCACAAGCGTGCCGGTCACAGTGACGCTCTCAACAATCTCCCGCTGAAAGGATTTGCTCACACTCACCGCTGGTGCACGCGGCTGGGTGATTGCTGCTTGCTTGCTGGTATCAGTCTGTGTTTGCGCGACAAGTTGTGTGGGGCCAAACGCAATTGTCGCTGTCCCAAGTGCATTCACAAGCAAAGCGAGCCGTTTCATTCTCATTCGATGTGCTCCGGCATAGAGATTATTGGATGATCTGTGACAGGTGATGTGGGCTGTAATATGGTCTTGAGTAGAGTCAGCAGCTGCTCACCTGAATGAATGAGGTCAAAGTCAGGGTCAGTCGCTTTCTGGCAGAAGAAGCCATCGGTAATCATCAGTATGGCGTTCACGGCTTCCTCTACAGGCATAGAGGGGGTAATGCGGCCATGCACTGCGGCTTGTGTGACAAGCTGAACCACGGATTGGCGCAAGACGGATTTAAATCTTTTGTGGGTCTGGCTGATGGTTGGATTGCGCGTGGCTTCGGCGCAAATTTCCATCCACAATATTGCCTTGTGGGGCGGCTGATTGGCCACGCAATTCTCAAACAGATGAAACAGCGTTTCGTTGAAATCACTGGCATTACCGAATGTGGCAAAATGGCCAAGAAACTCCTCGCGGTCGCGTTCGGTCAGGCCCTCGATCAATTGCTCCTTGGATTCAAAGTAGACATAGAGCGCCCCGGCGCTGATCCCGGCCTTGGCGCAAATGTCGTGCATTGTGGTGCGGTGAAAGCCCTGCTGGGCAAAGCAAAGCTCTGCCGCATCCAGAATGCGGTTACGCCGACTTTGTTGCTGTTCTGAGGAGAGGCGGGGCATGAAATATCTAAAACGAACGTTCGTTCATTTTTCACGAGGGGGGTTTTTTGTCAAGTTAAATAGTCTGGAGATCTTTACGCAAAAGGGCGGCCTATGGATTGTTTGGCTCTGAGCCATGCGGGGCAATTTTGTCATTGGCAAAGTTTTGGGAAAGACCGGTCAAGATGATTGGCCGCACAGCTGATCCATAATATATTAGATTTACTAAAAGGTGACCGAGAGCATCGGCCATATAGGGAGGAGCAAATGAGCATGACGGGCAAACAGAGCATGATCCGGCTAATGAGCGCTGTGGCCGTGAGTGCCATAATGAGCGGGGCTGCACTGGCGCAAAAGGCGCAAGATACTTTGCGCATTGGTGCCTATCAGCCTATCGCCATTATTGATGCGCTTTATGATCCGCAACCGCAAAGCAATCTGATGGATCGTGTCGTCTTCGATACATTGGTTGTCTATGATCCTGATAGCCGCAAGATTGCTCCAAGCCTTGCTGAATCCTGGTCGCAGATTGATCCGCTGACTTATGAATTCAAATTGCGTAAGGATGTGAAATTCCACGATGGCACGCCGATGGATGCCGATGATGTGGTTTACACGGTCAATTTCGTGCTCGATCCCGAGGCTAAGTTCCGCTTCAAAGAGCAGCGCTTTGGTCAATTCGCTGGAGCCGAAAAAGTTGATCAATACACAGTGCGGATCAAGACAAAGACTGTGTTTGCGCCTTTCCTGCCGCGCCTGACAACAATCTTGCCGATCCTGCCCTCAAAATATCACAGCAAGCTTGCTGATAAGGCCGCATTCGGTCGCGCGCCCATTGGCACAGGCCCCTATAAGGCGACACAGGTTGATCCCAATAAGGGCGTCATTCTCGTTAAAAATCCAGATTTCAAACACGGCAATGCTGGTCAGCCGGAAGCCAAGATTGGCAAAATTTTATTTGAACCCTTGCCTGATGCGCAGACCCAATTGGCGCGTATGATGGTGGGTCAGCAAGATCTGATGTATGATGTGCCCAATGATCTGGCTGATGCGTTGAAATCAAATCCTGCGATTGAAATCAGCGTGCGCCCCTCGATTCAGTTCACTTATCTGGCTTTGGATGCGGCTGGCCGTACGGCCAATTCGCCATTCAAAGATAAGCGCGTGCGCGAGGCCATTATTCGCGGCATTGATCGTCAGGCGATTACCAATGCTTTGCTACCCAAAGAGATTGCAGCCATGCCGTTTCAGCTAGGCATGTGCCATCCCTGGCATATTGCTTGTGCGACCAGCGTGCCGCCAGCAGCCTATAATCCTGATCTGGCCAAAAAGCTGCTTGAAGAAGCTGGCGTCAAGGATCTCAAATTCAGCATAGCGGCGTGGGGTCCTTCACGTGCTGTGGCTGAGGCTGTGACGGGTCAATTGCGACGTATCGGCGTCAATGCCTCCGTCGATGGTCTGACCATTAATGCCTTCGTCGGCAAGCGTCAGGCCGGCGAATTGCAGGCCTATCTTGTGTTGTGGGACAATGGCGGCGGTGCGCCGGATGTGGAGTCCACGGCTGGCTTCTTCTATGAGCCGGGAGATCGCAATTACAATGGCGATAAGGAATTGTCTGAGCTGATGGAAAAGGCGCAGAGCGAGCTCGATCCTGTTAAGCGAGAAGGCCTCTATCGCAGCATGTTTGATAAGGCCAATGAGCGCAGCTATTCCATGCCTGTGACGCCGCTGCCGTCCGTGATTGCGCATTCCAAGGAAGTGAAGATTCCTGTCGGCGGGACAAAGAAACCCGAAGGCTTCATGTTCAATATGCTGGAATGGAAATAGACTCCAGCTCTTTGCTCCTAACCTCATGATAAGGGCGCTTGCGGGCGCCCTTTTTCTTGAGTGTTTGTTAGGCGGGAATGAGGCATCCTGCTTCAAGAGCGAGACGGCGCTGTGTGAGTTTCGCGCAGACCTCTTGATCATGTGAAATAAGAATGAGGCTTTGCGGTAGATGATGCAGAATATGCAAAAGATGCTGGCGTGTGGCCTCATCTAGCGCATTGGTTGGTTCATCCAGCAAAAGCACATCAGGCTGCATGGCCAAAACACATGCAAGCGCGACAAGTCGTTTCTGGCCGCCGGATAATTTATGCGTCACCCTATGTTCAAGATGTTCGAGCTTGAGAGCACTCAGTGTCTCATGTGTGATGCGCAGAGCCTCTGATTGGCTCTTGCCTAGATTGAGAGGACCAAAGGCGACATCTTCGGCAACTGTGGGGCAGAATAATTGATCATCAGAATCCTGAAACAGCAGGCCAGCACGTTGGCGTACCTCCAGAAAATCTTTTTCGCTGCTACGTGTTTTACCAAATGCGATAATGCGCCCGGATTGGGGTTTGTGTAATCCCACCAATAAATGCAGCAAGGTGGATTTGCCTGCGCCATTGGGACCCAAGAGTGCAAGGCGCTCGCCGCGACGCAAGGTTAGATCCGCACCATTCAAAATGGGCTGGTTTGCATCATAAGCAAAACTGACTGAGGCGAGTTGCAGCAAGATCTCGCTCATGCCAGCTCCAATGTGAGAAGGCCTAGTACGCAGCAGGCTGTCATGGCGGTAAATAGAAGATCTGTTTGTGACAGAGGGCGTTTTTGTATCAGTAGAGGCATTCGGCCCTGAAAGCCGCGACAGAGCATTGCAGCTAATATGCGCTCGGAGCGTTCCAGACTTTTGATCATCAGCATGCCAAAGAGATAGCCCACGCTCTTCCAGCTATGCATTGAAAAGCGCATTTGAAAGGCGCGAGTCTGCATGGCCTGACGTAAGCGACGATATTCACGTCGCATCACATCAATATAGCGCAGAGTGAAGAGAAAAAGATGAATGAATTTCTCTGGCACATAAAGGCGATGCATGGCCTGACCGATTTCACCGGCCTCCATCTTGCCCGGCAGGGACAGTATCAGCAGCATGATCACATTTGATTGCACCAGGAGAATGAGCGCGCGCCATAACCCTTGCTGTGAGGCTTGCACACCTGCAATGGAGAAGAGCGGATCGCCCTCAATTGTGAATGGCAGAAAAAGCACGACCAGAATCATAAAGCCTTCAAGGGAGGCCATGCGGCGCATGGTTTGCGCGGCTTCAAGTCCGGCCAGAACAGCAATTATCATTGCAAGGCAAAGCGCTGCGAGCAAAGCCAATGAATGATGCAGGGTGAGGATCACCACAGCCAGCACAAGGCAGGCGAGCAAGCGCATATGCGCCTGAATGTTTGAAAGCCAAGGCTGATCTTGAACAAGCGGCCGTGATTGCGCCTGTGCAAAATTCGAATCGTCAGGTAAATGCGTGTGATCCGAGGCGCGACCATTCATGCTTTGGTCCGCTTTGTGCTCGAGTTTGGTTTGGTGCTGCGCTTATTGTTTGTCAGGCCATAGGCGAGACCTGCAAGGCCGATGATATAACCCAATCCGCCCAATATATCATGCAACCAAATCTGCTCTTGCCAGGCGTCCAATTGTTCACGCAAGGGCCGCAATTGGCGCGCCAAAGCGGTTTCAATCTGTTGTTGCAGATCTAGGCTGGATGCAGTCGGGCTGTCTGTGCCTTTGAGTGATTCAATCGGCCTGCTAGCTGCACTAGAGTTATTTGCCAATGGTAAGGTGCTGGGCAGATCTGCGGCAGCAATATGTGTGTCCGCCTCATGTCCATCGCCCGCATCCACATGAATGGTCAGACGTGTGCGCTGATCGGCTAGATAGGAAAACTCGCCCTGATCATTGGTCTGCAAATGCGCAGCAAGGCTGCCATCCTCACGTGTGATGAGGACTTGCGCATTTTGTGCGCGGCCACCGGGTGCAAAATAAGCATAGCCACTGATCTCAGCACCAATGGCAGTGGCGAAGGTCTTGAGCTTATGCGCCTTTGCAGAAGAGGCGCCGAAAAGTGCACATAGAAGAATGAACAGAGCTAATGCTTTACGCTCGGACATAGACTTTGCTTTCTATGGCTCGGCTGTCTGCTGTGAATTGGGCTCCAGTCTCATTCTGGCTTTCTGCATCATCATGATTTGGCTCTTCCGACCAGTTTGTGTCCAATGCCGCCGGTTTGACGCGCAAAAGCAAAGCAATGGCGGATGCTGTGAAGACAGATTCAATTACCATTATTGGCAGATGCGCGAAGACGACCAATTGTGCCGCGCTGATAAATTCTTTGCCCGATAAAGCGAGAGACAGAGCCACCAAAACAGCTGTGAGACTGACACCCAGAAAGCCGCAGATTCCTGCTGTCAGTATGATGAGTTTGTGATTGTGCGATTTGCGGCTGAGTTGAAATAGGCCGTGACAGAGCAATGCGGGCAAAGCCAGATTGAATGTGTTGACGCCCAGCACGATCATGCCGCCAAAGCCAAATAACAGGGCCTGCAGCAAAAGTCCGATCATAATTGCAGGTACAGCCACCCAGCCCAGTAAAAGGCCGATCAGCCCATTGAGCATGAGATGGACTGAAGTTGGACCAACGGGAAAATGCACAAGAGCCGCAACAAAGAAACTGGCGGAGAGAACAGCCGTGCGCGGAATGGCCATGGGCTCGAGTTTCTTAAGGCCGTAGGCGCAGCCCGCAAGGGAGGTCACAATCCCGCTGGCCAGAACCGGCCAGGATAGAACGCCATCGGGAATGTGAGCCATTATTACTCCACAAATTCAGTTATTTGGGCAGTTAAGCCAATTTGATAAAATGATCATACACAATTGGCTCAGCCCGATGCAATGGCTTGGTCACTTCAGATCTATGGTTTTCACCCAGATCGTGCCGCCAATCTCGGCTTTTGCCATTTGGCCATCAGGGGCTTTGATTTGGCCAGTGGTCACGACATTAAAGCCCCACCAGCCAGAGCGCGGAATGGCATAGGCAAAGATGCCATTCTGATCAGCTTTGATCACTTGCGTGGAATAAGGATCGGCGGGGATTTTGATCCCGGCATCATTGATCCATTGAATTTCAATGCGGGCATTGGGCAGGGGCTTGCCGTCTTTGAGCGCAATGGCGCGAAACAAATTGCCGGTCCAAAGACCATAGGGGCGCGTCAAAGGCTGGATTTCAACTGGCGCGCCAATCAGCGCGTCCCAATCTTCGCCTGCCCCAAAATCGACGATGACCTTGGTGTGATGGACAAGAAAATGCTTCTCTGCGGCTTCCCAATAGGGGGCGGGTTGCAGATAGAACAGTGCATCACCCGGTGCGTCGAATTTAAACTCGGCCTCGAAGGCTTTTTTGCCACCAACCAGTTTGGGTTTCAGTGCTGGGCGCAGATCAATCTTCTTGTCATTCAAACGCACCAGAAATTGCTCTGGCGGGCCCATATCCATCACGGGGCCACCCTCGACAGGATGGGTGAATAGCAAGGACAGGCTGACTTTGTGATCACCCTCATCGGGAACAATGTCGGTTGAGGGGATGAGTTCCTGAAAATGCGCCAGAGCCGTTTGAGCGGGCAGCTGCGTCAGCACGAATCCCGTCAAAACAAGCGCGAGCCGCCAGATTGTTCTGGAATGGACCATGACAAGCTCCATGTGTATGATGAAATCATAAATTCATCATACAGAGACTTTGTCAATCGCCCTATTCAGCTGCCAGCGGTGTGGGGCCTTTGATCTTGTTCAACAAGGCACTGCCATTGGCATAGAGAATGGCGGCCTTATCCGTGCTGGAGATGCGGGCCTGTTCAATAGCGCGGTTCGACCAATCCATGCCAAAGCCTGTGCCATCCGATCCATAAACGATGCGCTCTGCGCCATAGACATCAATGGCCAGTTCAATGGACTTCGGGCCGAGAGAATTACAATCGACAATCACGCGACCTGCGCGAATACGTTTTGAGGGCAGTTCGAGATGCGGCGTATCGAGATGGGCGCGATGATCGAGCCGATCAATCTCATAAGGAATATTTCCCCCCAGATTATGCAAGAGCACAGTGACATCGGGATAGGGGGTCATGAAATCGGTGAGGCAGAAGGTGAGCATATTGGATGAAATGCGCGCCTGCATGTCCAAAGTGCCAATGCGATAGGAGGCATTGTCTGTAGCATCCACTTTGGGCGCATCTGGATCATCAGCAATTTTGCCATAATGGACAAGGAAAATGGCCTTATGGCGATTGGCGATTTCGAACAGGGGGCGGAATTTTTCTGCACGCTTGAAAGATAGAAAGCCATCTCCCATCAACATGCCGCCGACAATGCCAGGCAGAGCCAAGGCGCGTTCAAATTCACTGACCGCGACATTCATATCGGCAATGGGTATAGAGGCGAGCGCTGAAAAGCGATCAGGATATTTGGCGCAGACTTCTGCAACCGCATTATTATAGGCCTGACACAGGGGCAGTGCATCGGCGCTGGCCAGACGTTCAATACCATAGACGGTGGTCAAAGACAGAATGCCATGGGCGACACCATTGGCATCCATTTCATGCAAGCGCTGTTCAATGTCCTCACGTCCGGGCATGGGAGAAGAGTTGAACGCAGATTCCAGATAATCAATGCCATCATCATGCCGGCGCACCATGGGCGGGCTTTGACGCTGGCGCAGTGCTTCCACAAGAGCTTCAGGCAGCCAATGGGCATGAAAATCGATGGTCTGATGATTCATGAGATTGCCCTCATTCATTTGAGATTGCGCTGGTTTAAAGGCGAAGGAGGTAAGGTGCCTCCTTCGCAGTGTTTTGTCTTCACGAAGCTTTGCTTTTGCAAACTCTTTAGTCTGATGTGATCCTCAGGGAAGAATGTGATTGCGCAATGTGCCAATGCCTTCGACAACTGCTTCCATCACATCGCCTGATTGCAGCCATACGGGGGGATTCATGCCAGCGGCAACGCCAGCGGGCGTGCCGGTTGCGATGATGTCGCCGGGTTGCAGAGTGAGCGCTTCCGACAGGCTCGAAATGATTGCGGGCACGCCAAACAAGAGATCGGATGTGTTGGAGTCCTGACGCATTTTGCCATTCACGGTCAGATAGAGACGATGGCCGGACCAATCACCAAATTCATCCTTGGTAACGACATAGGGGCCAATGGGGCAGAAGGTGTCAAAGCTCTTGCCCTTGAAGAATTGACCGTGATTGGTCTGTGCATCGCGGGCGGTGACATCATTGACCACTGTATAGCCAAACACATGATTAAGTGCATCGGCCTGCGAAATATTGCGGCCGCTTTTGCCAATCACAATGGCGAGCTCAACTTCATAATCGAGCTTTTGTGTGTGTTGGGCGTGACGCTCAATGCCATCGCCATGGCCGGTGATGGTTGTCGGCGGCTTGCTGAAGAATTCGGGATATTTGGGATAAGAGGGCTCAGCGCCACGGGCGCGGGACATTTCAGCAATGTGCAGTTTGTAGTTGCGACCCACACAGAAAATATTCTTGTGCGCGCCCGGCAGAGGGGTGGCGATGATATGATCGCTCAAGGGTGTCCACAAATCGGCCCCGCCCTTGGTCTGAGCGGCAGCGAAGGCTGCTCTTGCATCATTGATGGCACCATCGCCCTGTCTCT
>OMIJ01000061.1 GCA_900299065.1 Hyphomicrobiales bacterium | reverse complement strand
GCAATCATTGCCGATATGATCCGCAATCATCAGAGCATAGATCATTGGGGGCAAGCCTTAGGAACGCGTCTAGGTCTGCGGCTGAATGAGACAATTGGCGCGCTCCAAAAAACAATCCTGGAAGAAGGCATACATCCAACACAATGGTCTAGTTTCGCTGAGCAATTAGCTCTGGGTGGCAAGAATGACATCAAATTAAGTCATAAATTACGAAATGCGGCATTGCTCAAGCCTTTCAGCTCAGCGCAGATTGAGGCTTATTTAGAGGTCTTTTTTAATCAAAATTTTGAACCACGCGGCAATGAAAAAACGAAAATCATCACAAAGGGCCTTATTGCTCTTGTTCCCAATCTGCTTGAAACATTAGAAAATGAACGCGACAGATTGCAGCCTTTGATCGACAAATATCGAGCCGCATTGGTTGTTGAGCGTAGCAAGGCGCTTTTTGCAGTCATTGCCTCTATTCTTGAGCAATATGCGCAGATGAAAGCCATGCGTGGCTTTTTGGATTTTGAAGATCTGATCGAGCGAACTCGCTCTCTTCTCTCTCGCTCAGATGCCGCTTGGGTTCTGTATAAACTTGATGCAGGTATTGATCATATTCTTGTCGATGAGGCGCAAGATACCTCCCCTGCTCAATGGGCGATTCTTGAATCATTAGCAGCCGATTTCACAGCAGGTCAGGGTGCGCGGGAGGTTCGTCGTACATTTTTTGCTGTGGGAGATGAGAAACAATCCATCTTCTCATTTCAGGGTGCTGCGCCTCACATGTTCGAACTCATGCGTAAAAGATTTGCTCAGAAGATTGAAAATGCCGAACAGGACTTTCAGCAAGTCCGGCTGAATCTCTCTTTTCGATCTGTAGGCCCAATTTTATCAGCCGTTGATAAAGTCTTTGAGACGGATGGATATTATCGTGGTGTGATTACGCAATCTGATGCTTGGATGCCGCATGAGGCGCTTAAAAGCCAATTGCCTGGATTGGTGGAGATATGGGATCCAATCTTTGCAACCACTCAAGAGGCGCCGCAAGATTGGATGCTGCCTTTAGATCGCCAGCAGGCCAGCGATCCACCTGTCATTTTAGCACGCAAAATAGCACAAACGATCAAGGACTGGTTGTCCCCTTCAAGCCTTGAAGCAGTCCATGACGAAACAACAGGCCTGCCACGTCAAATTAAAGCAGGGGATATTCTCATTTTGGTGCGCTCGCGTGGGCCTTTCTTTGAAGCTGTGATTAGAGCCTTGAAAGATTGTGCAGTGAAGGTGGCGGGTGCCGATCGTCTCTTGCTCACCGAGCATATTGCCGTCATGGATCTCATTGCCGCTGGCCGCGCAGCTCTTTTGCCACAGGATGATCTCAATCTAGCATGCGTTCTCAAATCACCACTCATAGGTTTCGATGATAAGGATCTTCTGGATTTGGCGCCATTGCGGAAAGGCTCATTGATCGAGGCTCTAAAATCATCTGATAAACCTAGGCATCAAAAAGCCATAAAAAAATTATCAATCTGGCAAGAGCGTAGCAAATCACTCACGCCCTTTGGCTTCTTTGCCCAATTGCTTGGCCGCGATCGTGGCAGGCAAAAATTATTATCACGTCTGGGACCAGAAGCTGGCGATGCTATAGATGAATTCATGCGTATGGCCTTGGCGCATGAACGTCATGATATCCCCTCCATGCTTAATTTTCTGCATTCCCTTGAAGGTGCGGATATTTCGATTAAACGCGATCTTGAGTCTGCAAAGGATACTGTGCGTGTAATGACAATTCATGCATCGAAAGGTCTCGAATCGAAAATTGTTTTTCTGCCTGATACTTTTGGTGCCTCCACATCGCGGCATGATCCAAGATTAATGGCGCTGAATTCTCATGATCACGATCAGCCCTGGCTCGCCTGGACGCCCGGCAAGAAACAGGAGCCGATAAGTTTAAGTGAAACCAGAGGCGCAGAACAACAAGCGCAAGAGGATGAGAAAAGACGTCTTCTCTATGTTGCAATGACAAGAGCCGAAGAGCGGCTTTATATTTCTGGTTTTTATGGCCTGAGAAAATCCAAGACCAATTGGTATGAAACCATCAGAGCGGCACTCGAGCCTTTGTGTGAAGTTAAAGAAGATTACACCCAGAGCGGCGCATTAGAGAAAAGGCTGATTTACGGCAAAGCCCTTACGCTCTCGCAAATGCAATTAAGCGTGTCAGCGAATCAGAACCAAACAAAATTGCCCGATTGGATTCATCGATCCATCAAATTTGAAATTGCACCTTCTCCGCCTATTAGCCCGTCTTCCTTAATGGTGGCTGCGGATCAAAGCGATTTGAGCCTGCCGGACATTGAACCTTTGGCGCGTGCCAAAGCTGCGCTATCGGGTCGGTTGGTGCATTCCATGTTGCAATATTTGCCGCAATTAGAGGCTTCACGCCGACAGGAGACGGCCGAGCGCTTCATGCGCCTCAAAGGAGCAGATCTACCGGAACATGAGCAAAAACGTTTGATTGGCGATGTGCTTCAATTGATCGAAGATCCGATTCTGAGTGAACTTTTCTCAGCAACGTCTCAAGTTGAAGTTTCTATAGCTGGCAAGCTCACGCGGCCTGATGGACATGTTTTCGATATAATCGGTCAGGTCGATCGCCTTGCTATCTTGCCGGACAGGCTGCTCTTGGCTGATTTCAAGACAGGTCGTCCGCGCGGGCAGGATGAAATTCCTCTGCCCTATCTACGCCAATTGGCGCTCTATCGCGCCATATTGACGCCTCTCTATCCCGGCAAAGAGATCGAAGCCTCAATCATCTGGACCTCCGGACCCCAAATGGTCGTGATCGCGCCAGAAAGGCTGGATGAAATCCTGTCGCAGACTTTAGCTTAATTGATTTTTGACCATGAAAGAACGCTTCCGTGAGGCTCGCCGCTTGACGTTCACCATGAGCATTCCTACTTTCACTCCAGCTAAGCGGGAATCATCCAGCTGAATTCAAGAGGGGATTGTTATGGCCACCGTCAAGGTAACCGATGCTAGTTTTGAGGCCGATGTGCTGAAATCAACTGTGCCGGTCGTAGTCGATTTTTGGGCTGAATGGTGCGGCCCTTGCAAAATGATTGGTCCCTCTCTGGAAGAAATCGCCGGTGAAATGGCTGGCAAGGTCAAGATCACCAAGGTCAATGTCGATGAAAATCCCGGCGTTGCAGGCAAGCTGGGCATTCGCTCGATTCCTACCTTGATGTTATTCAAGGATGGCAAACTGACTTCGCAAAAAGTCGGCGCGGCGCCCAAGGGCGAGCTCGTGAAATGGATTTCAGGCGCGATCTGAAATCAGATCTTGCTCTTGAAATGTGATCATATTCAGCGCGCTATTTAGCGGGCGGCTCCAAAAGAGCCTTCGCCCGTTGCAAAATCGGCGCTGGCGTATTGATCATGGACTCAGCAATTTTCTGAGCCGTCTCACCATCTGATGGGCTAAGGTCCAATTGCGATTTTTGCGCTTCAGCTAAAAATTGCGGATCTTTCATCAAATCCATAAAAGCTTTCCGTAAGGCCGCCAGACGCTCTGGCGGCACATCGGGCGTAGTGACAAGGGCGCGTGAAATGCCCATATCAGCCGATATGAATTTCAATACTTCGCGATCAGAATCATTCTTTGCCAATTCATACATAAGTGGCACATCCGGCAAATCAGGCGCTCGTTTCAAAGCAACTTGTACAAGAATGTGAATTTTCTTTTCAGTGATCCAATCAGGATGCCCGCTTTTCCAGGAGGCCCAGGAATTTGAGCCGCGCCCGCCAACTTCGCCTTTTTCCATCGCAAGATTCACATCATTGCCGCCGGGATAGCCGCTGACGATCTTAAACTTGGTGCCAACCAAAGCATTCATCACGGATGGATAGATGTAAGAAGTTGTTGCTGTACCGGGCGAACCAACAACCAGTTCACGCTGCATGGCATCTTCAATCGTTTTGATATTGGTCGTATGCCATGAATTAAGCACATTGGGACTGTCTGTTGTATTGCCGATCCAGCCAAATTTGCGCACATCAAATTCAACTGCGGTGCCGCCCATTGCCTGATAAGACGGCATGCTTTGAAAGATGATGTGCAGCACAGTGCCATCATGCGGCGCGACCTTCATCATATGATTCGCTGCCTGAATGCCAACACCACCAGGCATATTACGCGGAACGATCGACGGATTGCCGGGGATGAAACGCGTGAGATGACGCGAGAGCATGCGACCGCGTATGTCATAATCTCCACCCGGCGAGGTGGGTATGATCATATCAAGCGTCTTGCCTTTGTAAAAATCTTCAACCGGATCGGCCTGTGCCCCATGGGTCAGCAGGCCCATGCTCAATGTGAGTGAAAGCAAAGATAGAGTGCTGCGCCAAATGGACATGGTTCCCCCCATTCAGATCATTATTCTGATTGACAGTCTAACCGCATCGATTGCGCTGACAAGCTTTGAATTGCGGGCTGTTATTCGGGCTGCGTGCCATTGGCCTTGAGGACTTCTCCGGCCAAATAGAGTGAGCCACCAATCAGAATGCGCGGCGGCAGAGACCAGTCCTTCGCCTTTATGTATTTGAGAGCACTTGTCACATCATCGCAAGCTTGCGCCTCAAGTCCGACCTTGCGTGCGGCATCAACGACATCTGCAGCGGAGCGGGCCTGATGTTCGCCCTGAATGGGAACCGCTAGGACCAGATCTGCAAGCCCCTTAAAATGGCGCAATATACCAATCGTATCCTTGGTAGCCAGCGTGCCGCAAATCAAAGCCAAGGGCCGTTTCTGACGTTGTTGAAACTCATTCATGGCTTGCGCCAGCACTTGTCCGCCGGCCTCATTATGTCCGCCATCCAGCCAAAGTTCTGCGCCTTTGGGAATGAGATTGAAGAGCTCGCCATGGTTGATCTGTTGCAAACGTGCTGGCCATTGCACACGCACTAGCCCTTTTTCATAAGCGGTTTGTGGCAATTCAGGTGCAATCCATCGCAATGTGGCAATGGCAGCGGCCGCATTTTGCAATTGATGACGTCCTGCCAGATGCGGCAAAGGTAGGTCCATCAAGCCGTCTTCATCCTGATAAACATAACGTCCATGTTCTTCATGAACTGAATAATCCTGCCCCGCAATGCGCATAGGCGCAGCCAGGCTAGCCGCTTCAGCCTCAAGAACGTGCAAAGCCTGTTCTGTTTGATAGCCTATGATGACCGGACAGCGGGCTTTGATAATGCCCGCTTTTTCGCCTGCGATTTTCTCAATCGTTGTGCCAAGAAATTCAGGATGATCAAAAGATATCGGCGTAATCACGCTGGCCTTAGGCGATGCAATCACATTGGTTGCATCATAACGCCCACCCAATCCCACTTCGAGCAGGAGATAATCGGCTGGATGATCAGAAAATAATTTAATTGCTGCAGCCGTCGTGATTTCAAAGACAGTGATGGGCGCGCCTGCATTGGCTTGTTCGCAGGCAGCAAAGGCTTCTGAGAGAATTTCTTCACGAACTAGCTGCCCGCCATCAGCATGGGCGAGCCGGATGCGTTCATGAAAGCGCACTAAATGCGGCGATGTATAGACATGCACGCCCTTGCCTGCTGCTTCCAGGATGGAGCGCATAAAGGCAATCGTCGAGCCTTTGCCATTCGTGCCCGCGACATGAATGACAGGCGGCAATCTCAAATGCGGTGACCCAAGCTTCTTTAACAGCGCTTCGATTCGGCCAAGCGAGAGATCAATCTTTCTAGGATGCAGAGCCAGAAAGCGTTCCAATATCCGCGTCGAAGGATCAAACTGCGTCACGACCAACCGTCAGTTTGCATTTGTGAGATCAGGCTGGGGAAGATTGCAGAGCAAAGCACACAGACGCGCCAATGTTGCCCGCATATCCTGCCGCTTGACCACCATATCAACCATGCCATGCGCCATCAAATATTCCGCGCGCTGAAAGCCCTCTGGCAGACGCTCGCGGATCGTTTGCTCAATCACGCGTGCACCAGCAAAACCAATCACTGCGCCCGGTTCAGCAATATGCACATCACCTAGCATGGCATAGGAGGCCGTCACTCCGCCTGTTGTGGGATTAGTCAGCACGACAATATAGGGCAATTTGGCTTCGCGCAGACGGCGAACCGCAATTGTCGTGCGCGGCATTTGCATCAAAGAGAACATGCCCTCCTGCATACGTGCACCGCCTGAGGCCGTGAACATGATGAAAGGCGTGCGCCGATTAATCGCCTCAGTCATGCCTGTGATAATGGCTTCACCAGCGGCCATGCCCAAAGTGCCGCCTTGAAAACTAAAATCCTGCACGGCGGCAGTGACGGATTGCCCGGCCAGCTTACCGGTTCCAACCAGAATAGCATCCTGCAGGCCGGTCTTATTGCGATAATCTTTCAGGCGATCAGAATAACGCTTCACATCACGAAATTTGAGTGGATCAATGGGCACTTCGGGAACAGCTATTTCCTGAAACGTCTCCTTGTCGAACAAAGCATTCAAACGCGCCCGAGCCGGACATTGCATGTGATAGCCAGATTCTGGCACAACAAAGAGATTGGCCTCCAAATCCTTGTGAAAGACCAATTGGCCACTCTCCGGACATTTGACCCAGAGATTTTCAGGTGTTTCCCGTTTCAGAAATGATCTGATTTTAGGTGGGACGACGTTAGACATCCAGTTCATGATTCAAATTCCTGCGAGATCACGCTTTGGCGCGCGCCTGATGAATTCCGTTGACCAATTGGCCAACAAATTTGGATACATGGGAGATGACATTATCCTGCCCGGCAGAGCCTGTAGCAGTTGCGTTTGCAATCACATCAACAAGCGCGGAGCCAACCACAACACCATCCGCATGGGCTGCAATTGCAGCAGCGCTTTGTGCATTTTTCACACCAAAGCCAACAGCAATCGGTAAGTCTGTATGTTGTTTGATACGGGCAACAGCCTCGGCAACTTTCGAATAATCAGGGGTTGCCGCTCCGGTGATTCCGGTAATTGAGACGTAATAGACAAAGCCAGATGTATTGGTGAGTACTTTGGGCAGACGTTTGTCATCTGTCGTGGGTGTGGCGAGGCGAATGAAATTGAGGCCTGCCTTGAGAGCGGGTTCGCATAATTCTGAATCTTCTTCCGGGGGCAGATCGACAATGATCAGACCATCAACACCGGCTGAGAGAGCATCAGTCAGGAATCGATCGACACCATAGACATAAATGGGATTATAATAGCCCATTAAGACAATCGGCGTCTCATCATCGTTACGACGAAAATCTGCTATCAGTGCCAATGTCTTTTTTAAAGTCATGCCCGATTTGAGCGCCCGCAGACCAGCGGCTTGAATCGAAGGACCATCGGCCATTGGATCGGTGAAGGGCATGCCAAGCTCAATCACATCTGCGCCAGCCTTGGGCAGAGTTTTGAGAATTTCTAAGGATGTCGCCAGATCAGGATCACCCGCCATAATGAAGGTGACCAGAGCCGCACGCCCCTCGGCGCGGGTCTTGGCAAATCGGCGATCAATACGTGTCTTGGTCATCTAAACGCTCTGCAAGAGAGAAACACACAACAGGCCTTTGCCTTCAATATTATCACATGCCGCCCAGATGATCTGCGACCGTGAAAATATCCTTATCTCCACGCCCGCACATATTCATCACCATGAGATGATCTTTGGATTTCTTAGGGGCTAATTCTATGACCGCAGCAAGCGCATGTGCCGGCTCAAGCGCCGGAATAATGCCTTCAAGCTTGCAGCATAATTGAAAGGCTTCCAGCGCTTTCTTATCTGTTGCGGAAAGATAAGTGACGCGCCCCATATCTCTGAGCCAGGCATGCTCTGGGCCAATGCCGGGATAATCAAGTCCAGCTGAAATCGAATGGCCTTCATTGATCTGGCCATCCTCATCCATCAAAAGATAAGTCCGATTTCCATGCAAAACACCCGGACGCCCACCGGCCAAGGAGGCGGCATGGCCATCGGGAACCTCAAGGCCATGGCCTGCAGCTTCCACGCCGTAAATTTCAACATTGCGATCATCAAGGAAGGGATGAAACAGGCCAATCGCATTGGAGCCGCCGCCAATGCACGCAACAAGGGAATCAGGCAGACGTCCTTCTGCCTGCATCATTTGTTCACGCGTTTCCTTTCCAATGATGCTTTGAAAATCGCGCACCATGGCCGGATAGGGATGCGGACCTGCCGCAGTGCCAATGCAATAAAAAGTATCTGCGACATTGGTCACCCAATCACGCAAGGCTTCATTCATGGCATCCTTTAAGGTCCGCGCGCCCGATTGCACCGGCACAATTGTCGCGCCCAGCATTTTCATGCGAAATACATTGGGCTTTTGTCGTTCCACATCAACCGCGCCCATATAAACAACGCATTCAAGCCCATATTTGGCGCAGGCCGTTGCTGTTGCGACACCATGTTGACCCGCGCCCGTCTCGGCAATGATGCGCTTCTTGCCCATGCGAAGTGCAAGTTGAATCTGGCCGAGCACATTATTGATCTTATGTGCGCCAGTGTGATTGAGTTCATCACGCTTGAAATAAATTTTCGCGCCACCTAAATGCTGCGTCAGCCGTTCGGCATAATAGAGCGGGCTGGGACGGCCGACATAATGCGTGGCCAGATGATCAAGCTCGGCTTGAAATGAGGGATCTGCCTTGGCTTTTGCATAGGCCTGCTCAAGATCCAGGATCAGCGGCATCAGGGTTTCGGCGACAAAGCGGCCACCAAAAATACCAAAATGCCCGTGTTCATCGGGACCTGTTCGAAAAGAATTGGGAAGATCTGGCTTCAAGACTATCTCCTGCACAGGTCCCTATACGCCAAACCGGGCTTGGCTACCAAGCCTGTTTGAGATTTTAGCCAGCTCACGGCATGTGTTTGGCGTGGAGAGGGCGAAGGGCTGCGATAAATTCTCTTAACTTATTGATATCTTTGATTCCAGGGGCGGATTCCACGCCTGAGGAAACATCCACTGCCGGGGCCCCTGTTTGGCGGATGGCTTCGGCGACATTTGTGGCATCCAGCCCGCCTGACAACATCCATGGTTTTTCAAGCTGCAAATCCTGCAAAATGCTCCAGTCAAAGGTTCGGCCATTGCCGCCCGGCAAAACCGAATCCTTGGGCATTTTCGCATCAAACAAGAGATGGTCAGACACAGTCGCATAATCAGAGAGGCGGGCCAGATCGGCCCTGGTAGAAATACCTATCGCTTTCATCACCGGCAGACCAAATTTTTGCCGGATGTCACGTAATCTTTCGGGGCTTTCCTGACCATGCAATTGCAAAAGATCTGGCTGCATATGAGCGATAATAGCGCGCAAGTCATCATCCTTGGCATCGACACTCAAGGCTACTTTTTGGGCGCGCCCAGCAACTTGCTGCGCAAGAGCCTGAGCCTGATCAAGGGTAAGATTGCGGGGACTGGGAGCAAAGAATACAAAGCCCACCAGATCGGCCCCAAAGCCAATGGCAGCCTCAAGGGTTTCAGGCGTGCTGAGGCCGCAGATTTTAATCTGAGGTTTGGAGTGCAAAGCTCTCTCTTGCATGCCCTGCTTTGACTCCAAATAAGGTCCGTGTCCAGTGCGGCAAAAATCTTATGTGAGTCAGGCTGCTGGCCGTGATTGATCCTGTTGGGTGATTTGAGTGAGGCTATGCATATTGGCAAGCTGCTTGCGCAGCATGTCAGACTCATTGCGGGCTTGGCTCAGCTCAACTCGGGCGCGCCGCGCTGCACTTCTGTATTTGGATTGACCAAACCAGGTGGCAATACCTCCAAAGATCACACCGACAATGCAAGCGCCAAAGATCACGATAAATAATGGCAAAGTAATCTCGAGATCAGGATGATCATAACCAAAAGGATCAAACAGCACAGTAACATTATGGCGATTGGCAATCGCAAGCATCACTATGCCGATTGAGATCGGCAGAAGGAAAAGCCATTTGAGAAAGCTCTTCATGGATGAAAGCTCCTCAAGCAGACCCAATCTGCAATAGCTTAATCAGCAACGCCGCCATTCAGGCGTTCCCGCATTTCCTTGCCGGTCTTGAAAAACGGAACGGATTTTTCATCAACCGATACATGCTGGCCCGTGCGGGGGTTGCGCCCAACTCTGGCATCACGACGTTTGACAGAAAAAGCACCAAATCCCCGCAATTCGACACGATCACCACGCGCCAAGGCATTGGTGATTTCATCAAGAATAGCGTTTACGATATTCTCGACATCGCGCAGATAAAGATGAGGATTGCGCTCGGCGATCTTTTGAACGAGTTCTGATTTTATCACTTGTGTCAGCCTTAAATGATTAACCCAGCAACTGAAACGCGCCCCTAAGATCCACTTGCTGATCCAGCTTGCCAAATGACTAAGAGTCCGTCAAGCGCAGCTTGATGAGCAGAAAGATCTATTTTTTCCAAAGATTGCGCGAGGCCATTATAGCCCAGAAGATGGGCGAGGTCAGCAGAAAATCCAAAAATGCCTAGTCTCCCAGTCGATTTTTTCACTTTCCAGTCCCGGACGGGAAGGTCTGCGGCAAGTTTTTTGCTCTCATGGAGCCAGTCAAGCGCTTCTTTTTCATCTCCTATTCCGTCAATTAACTTTAACGGTAAAGCCTGTCTCCCAGTGAAAACACGCCCATCAGCGACAAGATTTAGTTCTGCCT
>OMIJ01000060.1 GCA_900299065.1 Hyphomicrobiales bacterium | reverse complement strand
GGCGATCCGCGCGCCGCCGAGCGCACCTTCCAATTGCTGCAACAGGTCACGGGCCGGGCGGGCCGGGGCGAGGCATTAGGTCGCGGCCTTGTACAGACCTATCAGCCTGATCATCCGGTAATCAAAGCACTGATTTCAGGTGATTTTGAACGATTTTATCAAGAGGAAACCGAGCAGAGACGGCGGGCAGGCCTGCCGCCCTTTGGCCGGCTGGCAGCGCTGATTATTTCAGGGCCGGACCGCCAGTCCGCCGAGCGTCATGCGCGTCAGCTGGTGCGCGCGGCTCATGCGCTACCCCCCTCAGATCGATGGTATTTGCCAAGGCCGGGGGAGATGCCTGGCCCTGAAGATATTATGCTTTTGGGCCCGGCTGAAGCGCCCATTGCCGTGGTGCGCAAGCGCCATCGCTTCCGCATTTTGGTGAAAGGGCCAAGGCAGGCGGATTTGCAGGGCTTTATCCGTTCCGTTCTGGAAGCGGCCGAGCGGCCACATGCGGGTGTGCGGGTGGCGGTGGATATTGATCCGCAAAGCTTCCTGTAATCAGGGATTAAAGTTTAAGCTTTCAAAATAAATGGCTTAGCTGCGAATCGGCTGAATCCTTCAGGCCAATTTGGCGGGTGTTTTGTGTCTCCAAACTGGTATGGCCGCGCAAGCTGGGCGTCTTTGATAAAATCAGATCGCAAGGCGATTAGAGATGGCGGGAGATTTTTGTCTAAGGCCAAGCTTGCCAAGGCGGGCGCTCCGATTGAGGCGATAATCTAATTATGACTGTTTCTAAAGTCTTTTTTGAAAAAAAGCGCCTTGTGAAAGGCGCCGGGGTCTTCGCAAGGCGCGTCTGGCGTCCCCAGCTTTGGTAAAAGCTGTGAGGCGAAGGCTTGTGCACAAAAAAGCCATATGTTACGTCCGGCACGCTTTCGGGAAAGTGATGCGTCCTCGCAGCCCCTTCCCGTTTTCAAACCGAGTGCATTCCAAACCGATTGCAGGGCCTGTTTTGCGAGTGTTTGCCGCAAAGTCAGATCTTGTTCTCAAAGACCCCCGGGTCAATTGTCCAGAGGACCAGCGTGGCTCACGAAGATACAATCGTCTCGGGCATGTCAGGGCGTTATGCTCAGGCCTTGTTCGCGCTCGCTCAGGAGACAAATTCGGCCGATAAAGTCGCGCAGGATCTCAATCTGTTTGCGTCGGCCATCGCGCAGAGCGCCGATCTTGAAAAGCTCGTGCGATCTCCCGTTCTCTCGATTGCGGTGCAATTGAAAGCGCTTGATGCGGTTCTTTCCCATCTGGCTATCATTGGCGCTGCTGGCAATTTCATTCGCTTGGTGACAAACAAGCGCAGATTATTCGCCATTCGCGATATGATCCGCGACTACAACAAGCTTTCCGACGCAGCCAAGGGCGTGACACGGGCTGAAGTGACTGCTGCTTCAGATCTGGGTGATGCGCAATTGCAGGCGCTTAAAGAAGCGCTGCGTCAAATATCAGGCGGCAAGTCCGTCGATGTTGCCGTCAAGATCGATCCTTCGATCATTGGCGGTCTAATCGTCAAGCTCGGGTCACGCATGGTTGATGGCTCGATCAAGACCAAACTCAATTCGATCCGCTCACGCATGAAAGAGGTCGGCTGATGGATATCCGCGCCGCAGAAATTTCCGCAATTCTCAAGAAGGAAATTGCGAATTTTGCCAATGAAGCTCAAGTCACCGAAGTTGGGCAGGTTCTGTCCGTTGGTGACGGTATTGCCCGTGTCTATGGTCTGGACAATGTTCAGGCCGGTGAAATGGTCGAATTCGAAAATGGTGTGCGCGGCATGGCGCTCAATCTCGAAAGCGACAATGTCGGCGTTGTGATCTTCGGATCTGACCGCGATATTAAAGAAGGCGAGACAGTCAAGCGCACAAAGGCCATCGTTGACGTGCCGGTTGGCAAGGGTCTGCTAGGCCGCGTTGTCGATGCGCTGGGTAATCCCATCGATGGCAAGGGCCCTATCAAGTTCGACACACGCTCGCGCGTTGACGTGAAGGCACCTGGCATTATTCCGCGCAAATCCGTGCATGAGCCTATGGCCACGGGTTTGAAGTCGATTGATGCGTTGATCCCGGTTGGTCGTGGTCAGCGCGAATTGATCATTGGTGACCGCCAGACTGGCAAGACCGCAATTGCGCTCGATACCATTCTCAATCAGAAATCGATCAATCAAGGCACTGACGAAAAGCAGAAGCTTTATTGCGTCTATGTGGCCGTTGGTCAAAAGCGCTCGACTGTCGCGCAATTCGTGAAAGTGCTCGAAGAGCAAGGTGCGCTTGAATATTCCATCATCGTGGCTGCGACAGCTTCCGATGCTGCCCCCATGCAATTCCTGGCTCCCTTTGCCGGTTGCGCTATGGGTGAATATTTCCGCGATAATGGCATGCATGCCGTCATCATCTATGACGATTTGTCCAAGCAGGCTGTTGCTTATCGTCAGATGTCATTGTTGCTGCGTCGTCCTCCGGGCCGCGAGGCTTATCCCGGCGACGTGTTTTATTTGCATAGCCGCTTGCTGGAGCGCGCTGCGAAATTGTCTGATGCCAATGGCGCTGGCTCATTGACCGCTCTGCCGGTGATTGAGACTCAGGCCAATGACGTGTCGGCCTATATTCCCACCAATGTGATTTCGATCACGGATGGACAGATCTTCCTCGAAACAGATTTGTTCTATCAAGGCATTCGTCCTGCGGTGAACGTTGGTCTGTCTGTGTCGCGCGTGGGATCTTCGGCGCAGACAAAGGCGACTAAAAAGGTTGCCGGCAAGATTAAGGGCGAGCTGGCGCAATATCGCGAAATGGCTGCTTTTGCGCAGTTCGGTTCGGATCTTGATGCGGTGACGCAACGTCTGCTCAATCGCGGTGCACGTCTGACCGAATTGCTTAAGCAGCCACAATTCTCGCCGCTGAAGATGGAAGAGCAGGTTTGCGTTATTTGGGCTGGCACCAATGGCTATCTTGATCCGCTGCCCGTCAGCCGCGTGCGCGGTTTTGAAGATGGGCTTCTGGATGTGCTGCGTTCCAAAAATGCTGATCTTCTCAATAGCATTCGCGATTCCAAGGATCTTTCAAGCGCTGACGAAGCCAAGCTGAAGAGCGTGGTTGAAGCCTTTGTGAAGAGCTTTGGCTAATTCATCGGCCTTTTTCGGAAGGCCTCTTAAAGAGACGATCGATTGAATAAAAGTTTGACCGTCTCTTTGAACTGACATTTCACCCTAGCTCTGAACCGGAAGTCCGGCAGGGGCGGAGAGCAAAAGAATGCCCTCGTTAAAGGATCTGCGAAACCGGATCGCCTCCGTTAAGGCGACGCAGAAAATCACCAAGGCCATGCAAATGGTCGCGGCGGCGAAATTGCGCCGTGCGCAAACAGCTGCTGAAGCTGCCCGCCCCTATGCTGAGCGCATGGATAAGGTGCTGGCCAATATTGCCGCTGGTGTTGGGGCTGGCGCACAAGTGCCGGCGCTTTTATCTGGCAATGGCAAAAGCGATGTGCATCTGCTCGTGGTCTTTACATCCGAGCGCGGCCTGTGCGGTGCGTTCAATTCCTCGATTGTGCGGCTTGCACGCGAGCACATTAATCAATTGCTCGGCCAGGGCAAGACAGTGAAAATCCTGTGCGTTGGCAAAAAGGGCTATGATCAATTGCGCCGTCAGTTTGAGAAGCATATTCTCGAATTGATCGAGCTGCGCTCGCTCAAGACCATTGGCTATGTCAATGCCGATGCGATTGGCAAAAAGATCATTGGTATGTTTGAAGGCGCAGAATTTGATGTTTGCACCTTATTCTATTCGCGCTTTCGTTCGGTGATTGCGCAAATTCCGACAGCTCAACAGGTCATTCCTGCGCTAGTGCCGGCCCAATCTGGCGCGCCAACCAGCTATGATTATGAGCCCGAAGAGAATGAAATTCTCACAACGCTTCTGCCGCGTAATATATCGGTGCAAGTGTTCCGCGCATTGCTCGAAAATGCAGCTTCCGAACAAGGCGCACGCATGAGCGCAATGGATAGCGCAACGCGCAATGCGGGCGAAATGATCAAGAAACAGACGCTGAAATATAATCGTTCACGTCAGGCTATGATTACCAAAGAACTCATCGAAATCATCTCTGGCGCGGAAGCGCTGTGATCGAAACGTAAAGCGAGGACGAGCACTATGGCAACCGCCACAAATTCCAAAGGCCGCATCACGCAGGTCATCGGCGCCGTCGTTGACGTGAAATTCGACGACCATCTGCCGGAAATTCTCAATGCGCTTGAGACCTTCAATCAGGGCAATCGCCTTGTGCTGGAGGTGGCGCAGCATTTGGGTGAATCCTCGGTGCGCTGCATTTCGATGGATACGTCCGAAGGTCTTGTCCGTGGTCAGGAAGTGACCGATACGGGCGCGCCGATTTCGGTGCCAGTTGGCGATGAATGTTTGGGCCGTATCATGAATGTGATCGGCGAGCCGGTTGATGAAGCTGGTCCGATTGTCACGGCAGGCCGCCGCGCTATTCACCAGGACGCACCCAGCTATGCCGAACAGGCCACTGAGGCGCAGATCCTTGAGACAGGCATTAAGGTCGTTGATCTTCTGGCTCCCTATGCCAAGGGCGGCAAGATTGGTTTGTTTGGCGGCGCGGGCGTCGGCAAGACAGTGTTGATCATGGAATTGATCAATAACGTTGCCAAGGCGCATGGTGGCTATTCCGTGTTTGCGGGCGTCGGCGAGCGCACACGTGAAGGCAATGATCTTTATCATGAGATGATCGAAGGCGGCGTTAATCAAAAGGGCGGCGGCGCTGGTTCCAAATGCGCGCTGGTCTATGGCCAGATGAATGAGCCTCCGGGCGCACGTGCACGTGTGGCTTTGACAGGTCTGACGGTTGCAGAAGATTTCCGCGACAAGGGCCAGGATGTGCTGTTCTTCGTCGATAACATCTTCCGCTTTACTCAGGCCGGTTCGGAAGTCTCGGCGCTCTTGGGTCGTATTCCTTCGGCCGTGGGTTATCAGCCTACTCTGGCCACCGATATGGGTGCCTTGCAGGAGCGCATTACCACAACCACAAAGGGCTCGATCACATCTGTGCAGGCCATTTACGTGCCGGCCGACGATTTGACCGATCCGGCGCCTGCGACCTCCTTCGCGCATTTGGATGCGACCACAGTGTTGTCGCGCTCGATTGCGGAAAAGGGCATTTATCCCGCCGTGGATCCGCTCGATTCAACCTCGCGCATGTTGTCACCGCTGATCGTTGGCGAAGAACATTATGGCGTTGCCCGTCAGGTGCAGCAGACCTTGCAGCGCTATAAGTCCTTGCAGGACATCATTGCCATTCTGGGCATGGATGAATTGTCGGAAGAAGATAAGCTCGTCGTGGCACGCGCCCGCAAGATTGAGCGCTTCCTCAGCCAGCCTTTCCACGTGGCCGAAGTGTTCACAGGCTCGCCCGGCAAGCTCGTTTCGCTTGCTGATACGATCAAGGGCTTTAAGGGCCTGGTCGAAGGCAAATATGATCATCTGCCGGAAGCGGCCTTCTATATGGTTGGCACGATTGAAGAGGCAGTGGAGAAGGCCAAGAAGCTGGCAGCTGAAGCTGCTTGATCTGAAGCCTGATGGAGATTTGCGATGGCCGCTTTTCATTTTGAACTCGTCTCACCGGAGAAACTCTTGTTCTCCGGTTCTGTCGAGCAGGTCGTCGTGCCCGGCAGCGAAGGTGAGTTTGCTGTCCTGAAGGATCACGCCCCAGTGATTTCGACCATGCGGGCTGGCATTGTCACAGTTTCGGAGAGTGCTTCAAAGACCCAGCGCCTGTTTGTGCGTGGCGGCTTTGTCGATGTCTCCGACAAGGGCCTGGTCATTCTGGCTGAAGAAGCTATTCCGGTTGAGCAATTGGATCTGGCGCAGATTGAAGCGCAGATCAAGGATGCTGAAGAAGACCTCAATGATGCCCGCTCGGATGAGAGCAAGGCCGCGGCTCGTGACAAACTGGCCCAGCTTGGCGAGGTCAAGCGCGTTCTGGGCCACTGAATAAGCCATCCTATTTCTGCTTTTCTCAGACAGCCTGTTTGCCGAGCAAACGGTAATAGGCTTTCTTGGCCATTGCGCGCATAGAGCGGCGCATATGCTCGCGCTTCAGAGCCAGATTGAAAGTCAGGCTATTTTCTGAACGCAGTGAGAACATGACATCAATCATGGTCTGACGTTCGGGCCAAACACGATCAATCATGGGATGATTGGGAATTGCGCAAGAATCAGTCATGCTAATGTCGGGCTGTGTCATTTGATGTCGGCTAAAGGCCAGCACAAATTGAATGCCCGGAGAGAAGGCGGCATAGGCTTCGTCATAAGCGATTTTCCAGAAGCAGGCCTGATCCTCACTTGTTAAGACAATGCCCATGGCAATAGCACGACCATTGAGCTTGAGCGCATGGAGTGTGCAAAGGCCCTCGCGCGCGAGCAAGCGCGTCATGCTGCGTGTGAATGTTGCTGTTTGAGCATTAGCCACAAGAGCTGTTTTCTTTTCGCCTTTCCAGCCGCGACCTTCGAGAGCTAAAAACTCTTCCATGCTGGCGCGAATTTCGCTGGGCTTGGTGGCCACTTCATAGCTCAGCGTGCCCATTTCTTCGAGGCGGCGCAGCTGACGACGCCAGTTGCGAATATGTTTTGCCTTTGAACCGGAGGCGTTCAGAGTGTCGATGTTTTCACCTGCTGATAGAATGGCGCGCTGAAATTGTGTCAGGATCTTACGTTCATGGCCTTTGTCGAGCAGATATTGATCGAGCAGCAAAGCGGTCTGGCTTTCGGCGGGCAGCATGGGAATCTGCAGGCCAGTAAGATGATAATAATGGATCTTGATCCAGTCGAAGAGATGATCAAGCGCAAGATTGGCTCTGGTGCGGTCAAGAAGAGGAGTTCCCAGAGCCGTGTAGGATCTCTGCCAGAAGCGGCCAATTGTACCTTTACCGGGAGTGGGCAGATCAAGCACGAAAAGACCAATTAAATTCTGATCAGAATTTTTGATGCTATGATCGGTGATGAAAATAAATTGTGGTTCATGGCCCTGATCGGCATGCTGCGCGGCAGATAAGAGAAAGGCGGGGTTAAGAAAAGGATTGGCATCAAGGCTGCGGCTGATCAGATTTGACCAACGGCCTGTATGAGCCTGAGCCTGCTGCCAGTTCAGGCTTTCCACCGTAATAGTCTTGGTTTTGGTAGCTTTCTGTTTATTAAACTCGCGCAGGAAAGACAGAGAGGCATTGGACGTGTGATTTTGAGTGCCGTGATCCGATGTTTCATATGAGTCGCGCAGAGTAATTTTTAACATGATCAGATCCATCTCTTGCCGTTGGTGTGGTCGGAAAGACCGCCTCTCTGGGACAGTAGAGACAAGATCCGTGCCAGCGGTATTTGTGTGAAAATGGAGCACAATGAGCAGCTCGGGCTGATCAGATGGGAGAATTAGATCAAATGCTTTGCAAATTTGAGGCAGATGTTACAAATCGGCACTCAGAGATAGCTTTAAATTAGATGGTTAATCTTATTTGCTCTTTCACCCCCTTTATTAAGATGGGGCAAGTGTTCGAAGCGGCGGGACCTATGACAATCAATGCCTGTGATCATGCTCTGGATCTTAAGGGCCTCAAATGTCCTATCCCTGTCATGAAAACGCGTAAGGCTTTGGCGCGTCTGACAGCAGGGCAAATTCTTAAAGTCGAGGCCACAGATCCTCTGTCCGAGATAGATATTCCCCATTTTATAGCAAGCGAAGGCCATAAGCTCTTAACGCAGCTGCGCGAAGGGCAGACGTTAATCTTCTGGATTAAAGCGAAGGGCTGATTAGCCTAGCAAGCCACCAGAGGAGGAGGGCTTGAGCGGATTATGGCTCAGCGCCTGGCTATCAGGCTGATCTATATTGGGCGTGCCTGTGAAGAGCGCCCAGAATTTTTCAACAAAGTCGGGTTCCAGATCGCGCAGGATGAAAACTATGCGTGTGGAATGATCATCATCAGGCCATTGGTCCAGGCGAACCGGCGGATGAAAAACATGTTGTACACCGTGGATCACAATGGGGCGTTGAGGATCATCTGATAAAGCAACAATGCCTTTGACGCGCAGCAAAGAAGGGCCATTGGTTTCACGTAGCAAGGTTAGAAATGTCTGAAAGGATTCAGGCGAAGGTCTTTGCTCACTGCGTAAACAAAAAGCTCGGATGCGTGCATCATGACGATTCATATCTTGGCTGTGTTGATGGGCGTGTTTGGGTGACATGAGTGTAAATGCTTCAGCATTGAGCCAGCGTTTCACATCAGGATGTTTGCCTTCTGGATCATAAAGTCCGAGGCCGAGTAGTTCCTTGCCGAGATCAAATGGCTTTTGATTATCGAAGATAAGTGCAGAAGGATTAAGGCTGTGCAAGCGGGCGCGCAAATCCTGTTCGAGAGAGGGATCAGATAGAAGATCAGTCTTGGTCAGCACAATGCGATCTGCGACAGCGGCTTGACGCAAAGATTCTTCATGCACATCCAAAGTGGCCGCGCCATTAATGGTATCAACGACACAGATCACACCTTCGAGACGAAAGCGCAGCATCAGATATGGATGATACATGATTGTGTGCAGCACGGGCGCGGGATCGGCCAGTCCCGTGGTTTCAATCACAACACGATCAAAGGGCTTGATGCGGCCATTGTCGCGGCGGCGGATTGCATCTTCAAGCGTTGCCACAAGATCACCGCGTATTGTGCAGCACAGGCAGCCAGAGGACATCATCATCATATCGCCATCGACTTTTTCGACGAAGAGATGATCAAGGCCAATTTCGCCAAATTCATTGATGATGACGAGACTATTGGCGAGGGCGGGATCTTGTAGCAGACGATTGAGCAGACTTGTTTTACCTGCACCCAGAAAGCCCGTCAGAACAGTGAGAGGAATGGGCGGCGGCGGACGGCGCGAGAGAATGGATGAATCAGACATCATCGCTCCTTTTGATGGGCTCATGCAGGTCTGGCATGGGCTCAATCCTAATCCTTGGAGCCACGCAGGCCTGTCTTTGAAGTTGGAGGCGCGGTTTTGCCTGGTGCTTTGGCTTTGCTCGTTGTGTTTTTACTCACCTTATCCTTGCCTGCTTTTGCAGTGCTTGGCTTTTTGCCTTTCATTGACTTCTTAGCTTTTGGCTGAATTGGCTTGGCTGCTTGCTTTATTGCCGAGGGTTTGGCTGGCGTGGTTTGCGCTTGCGCCATGACTTGATTGCGCGGGCCTGCGGCTATACCCGTCCAGCCCGGCAAGCGGCCTGTGAAGACGTCAACGGGTACGAAAGAGGGCCTTGGGCCAGAGAGCAAGGAAGAGGCCTTCACTTGTTGAACCTCAGCGCCACCTGCGGCAAAAAAATTGGCAGGTGTCTCATCCGAGCCATTGGGTGCATGGGCTGTGACAGCTATGGGAATTGGGAAATCCTCTTCCGCATCCTGGCTGCGATTGCGCCCGCAAATATCTGGGCGGCGATTGGGCGCAGCAATGGCTCCCAGATAGGGCAGATTATTCACTTTGGGCCGACCAAAGCCGCTGGTTTTAAAGCCTGCTTCCAGCAGGGCCATGGCTTTCAAGCTGCGCGCCTTGGCATTGGGCGAGCCGAGAATAACGGCGATCAATTGCCGATTATTTTGTGTGGCGCTGACCACGACATTAAAACCGGCTGGGCAAGTGAAGCCTGTCTTCATGCCATCAGCACCAGGATAGCGACCTAGCATGCCATTATGTGTGGCAATGATCTGGCCATCGAGTTTCAAAGCACCAATATTATAAAGTGAACGTTGTTCCGGGAATTCTCGCAGCAAAGCCAGTGCGACAAGCGCCATATCGCGCGCCGAGCTGACATGGCCTGCATCATGCAAGCCATTGGGATTAACAAAATGCGAATAACGCATGCCAAGTTTTTTGGCGGCAGCATTCATCTCTGCAGCAAAATCTTCGACAGAGCCGGAGACACCTTCAGCCACAGTGATCGCAATATCATTGGCTGATTTAACCATCAGCATTTTGAGCGCATTATCGAGTATGACTTCTGTGCCGGGTTTGAACCCCATTTTCGAGGGTGGCATGCGTGCGGCGCGTTGCGAGACGAGTAGCGGTGTCTCCCATGTGATGCGGCCAGCTTTGATTGCGTTTAACGTGACATAGACGGTCATTAATTTGGTTAAAGAGGCGGGATACCAGGGCAGGCTTGCGCCCTCTTCATGCAGCACATCGCCATTCGCTACATCTACAATCAGGCTGGGATTGAGTTCTGCGGCAGGGGACTGTGTGAGGATCAGAGGAAGGCTGGCGCAAAGTGCCAATATGGATTTGAGTGCGTTGATCATCCATCTTCCGTCTGATTCGCGAGATCGGCTCAATGCTGATCTTCCTAATGCGTGGCTGGCGTGAGGTAAAGCGTGGCGCTTGCACCAAGCAAGACATGATGGCCATTTAAAGACTTGAACTCAATTCACTTCCTCAGGTGCTTTGGCATCAATTGCCAGCGCATGCACGCCGGAGGTGAGCTCGGTTTGTAGCAAGCTGTGAATGAGACGATGGCGCTGGATCCGGCTTTGACCTGAAAAGCCTTGTGCTATGATCTTAATGGAGAAATGCGTCTCGCCTCTTGGTGCAACGCCGCCCGGATGTTCCAAATGTCCGGCATGATGATGAGAATCATCATTAACAATGAGCAGGCTGGGGGTTAGTGCCCTGGTCAGCTTTTGCGTCATTTGCTCTTTCACACTCATCATTTTGTCCTGCGTTAAAATCTTGACAGTCTGTAAGCGAACTTGCTGCAAAAGTCCGACAGATGATGTAGACTCCGCGACTTCGTCTCAAGGCCTTGTTTGAGCCCCTTAGTCTTGCGGGTATTGGTGCTCGCTCCTAAAGTCTGGATCATGAATCTAAATTCGCGCCTTTTCGATCGTATTCGCGTCAAATCAAAGCCGCAAGAACCAGAACCTGCGCCGCAGAATGTCTGCAATCATCCCGGTTGCCAGAATTTTGGCGAGTTTCGCGCCCCCATGGGGCGGCTGCGCGAGGGGCAATATTTCCTTTTTTGCCTTGAGCATGTCCGCGAATACAATCAAACATATAATTATTTCAATGGCATGAGCGATGATGCCGTGGCCAAATATCAAAAAGAGGCTATGCTTGGTCATCGTCCCACCTGGGCTATGGGGGCGAAAAAGAACGCTGCCGATCCGGGGCCCGATGGCAATGGATTTGCCGATCCTCTGGGCATTTTTGGCCGAAAAACGGGCCCTAAAGCCCCTGAGGCCCGCCAGCCCCGCTATGGTGTGGTGGCGATTAAATCCTTGTCCATATTGGGTCTTGATGAGACGGCCACACCCGAGACCATAAAGACCAGATATAAGGAGCTGGTCAAACGCCATCATCCCGATGCCAATGGCGGGGATCGCTCCACCGAAGACAAATTGCGCGAGATCATTCAGGCCTATAAACAACTCAAATCATCTGGTCTTGGTTAGCCGGGCTTTGGCGAGCTTGGCGCATCAGGCTGGATTTCACGACGGGGCCTCTGGCCCAAACCGACCGCTGGGAGAGCCCTTGGCTATTGCCAAGGCAAGACCACGGAAACGGAGGATTGATGCAAAAAGAAAGTAAAACCGTTGCTGGCATGCCCGATACAAAAGTATCGGTGCGTGAGGTTTTCAAAATCGATTCCGATATGCAGGTGCCTGCCTATAAGCAATCGAGCGAGCATGTGCCCGATCTCGATCCTGATTATCTCTTTGATCCGCAGACGACGCTGGCAATTCTCGCCGGCTTTGCGCGCAATCGCCGCGTTATGGTCACGGGCTATCATGGCACTGGCAAATCTACGCATATTGAGCAGGTCGCTGCACGATTGAATTGGCCTTGCGTGCGCATCAATCTCGACAGTCATATTTCGCGTATTGATCTGGTGGGCAAGGATGCCATTGTGCTCAAGGATGGCAAGCAGATCACGGAATTTCGCGATGGCATTTTGCCATGGGCTTTGCAGAACAACATTGCCTTGTGCTTTGATGAATATGATGCGGGCCGTCCCGATGTCATGTTTGTCATTCAGCGCGTTTTGGAAATTTCAGGTCGTCTGACTTTGCTTGATCAAAATCGCGTCATTCGTCCGCATCCTGCGTTCCGTTTATTTGCAACAGCCAATACGGTTGGACTGGGCGATACATCGGGCCTTTATCACGGAACGCAACAGATCAATCAGGGACAGATGGATCGCTGGTCGATTGTTACTGTGCTCAATTATCTGGCGCATGATAAGGAAGTTGATATCGTTGCGGCCAAGGCACCACATTACAAAGGCAAAGAGGGTCGCGATATCATCAATAAAATGGTGCGTGTTGCCGATCTCACGCGCAATGCCTTTATGGCTGGGGATCTCTCGACGGTGATGTCACCCCGCACGGTCATCACTTGGGCAGAGAATGCTGATATTTTCAAAGATATTGGCTTTGCCTTCCGTCTGACCTTTCTGAACAAATGCGATGAATTGGAACGCGCGCTCGTCGCCGAATTCTATCAGCGTTGCTTTGGGCAGGACTTGCCGGAAAGCGCTGCCAATATTGCCTTGAGCTAAAATGGGCGCGTCCTGCGCCCATTGTCTCCTCTCGAACGCCCATCCTCTGGTTCAGTCGATCCGTCATGAGCACACCCAGTAATCGCAAGCCAGCCGGCAAATCAGAGGCACCGCAAGAGCCCTTCAAGCGTGCCGTTGCCAATTGCATGCGCGCTATGGCCCGTGCGCCTGAGCTGGAAGTGGTCTATGCGGCCGACAAGCCCTCGCTAATTGGATCGGGCGATCATGCCAAAGCGCGTCTGCCAGAACCGGCGCGCCGCTTGACTCAGCAGGAAATTGCGATTGTGCGTGGTCATGGTGATTCACTGGCGCTGCGGCTTGCTTGTCATGATACCAATGTACATCGCAAGCTTGCCCCGCAGAATGCGCCCGCGCGCGCTGTCTTTGATGCGGTGGAGCAAGCGCGTGTAGAAGCGATTGGCGCTCTGCGCATGCAGGGCGTGGCGGGTAATTTATCTGCCATGCTCGATGATAAATTCCATCGTGGTAATTTTGCCGATGTGACGGATCGTGCCGATGCGCCGCTGGAAGAGGCTGTTGCACTGTTGGTGCGTGAACGCCTGACCGGTTTGGCGCCGCCGCCTGCTGCACAAAGGCTGGTTGATATCTGGCGCGGCTGGATCGAGCAAAAGGGCGGCGGTGATCTCGATTTGCTGAGCACAAATCTTGAAGATCAGCGCAATTTTGGCAAATCTATTCATAAGCTTTTGCGCTCGCTTGAGATGATGGATGAAGCGGCTTCCGATCATGATGATACGGGCGAAGAAGCTGGCGATGATGAATCTGATCCCAATCCTGAAGAGCAGGAAGGGGATGGCGAGCAGGATGAATCGGGCGATTCCATGAAAATGGAAAAGGCCGAGCAGAGCGAAGATGACATGGATGAAGAAGGCGCCATGGAATCGGAGGATGCGCCATCGGGTGAAATGCCAGAAGATGGCGATATGGGCGATGCGGATGAAGCGGCAGAAAGTCGTCGCGCGCCTATGAGCGGTGCCCAGGAGGTGCGCGGGCCCGATTACAAAGCCTATGTCAATCGCTTTGATGAAATTATTCCAGCTGAGGATTTGTGCGAGGCTGATGAGCTTGATCGTCTGCGCGCTTATCTCGATAAGCAATTGCAAAATCTCTCCTCTGTTGTGGCGCGACTTGCCAATCGTTTGCAACGCCGTTTGATGGCGCAGCAAAACAGAGCCTGGGAATTTGATCTTGAAGAAGGCCAGCTGGATCCTGCACGTTTGTCCCGCGTGATTGTCGATCCGCAGCAACCTTTGTCGTTTAAGCGTGAAAAGGATATGAATTTCCGCGATACAGTGGTGACTCTGCTGTTGGACAATTCAGGTTCCATGCGCGGGCGTCCGATTACTGTTGCGGCAACTTGCGCCGATATTCTGGCGCGCACTCTGGAGCGTTGCGGCGTCAAAGTTGAGATTCTCGGCTTTACCACGCGGGCCTGGAAGGGCGGGCAATCGCGGGATCTCTGGCTGCAATCAGGCAAGCCCGCTAATCCTGGCCGCCTCAATGATCTGCGTCACATCATTTATAAAAATGCTGACGCGCCTTGGCGGCGTGCGCGGCGCAATCTTGGCCTGATGATGCGCGAAGGTCTGCTGAAAGAAAACATTGATGGCGAGGCTCTGGATTGGGCCTTTAAACGCCTGCTTGCGCGCCCGGAACAGCGTCGCATTTTGATGATGATCTCGGATGGCGCGCCGGTTGATGATTCCACACTCTCCGTCAATCCGGGTAATTATCTTGAGCGCCATTTGCGCCATGTAATTGACGAGATCGAGAACAGATCCTCAGTCGAATTGATTGCAATTGGCATTGGCCATGATGTGACACGTTATTACAAGCGTGCCGTGACGATTGTTGATGCCGAAGAGCTTGGCGGCGCTATGACCGACAAATTAGCAGAATTATTCTCTGAGACGGATGGTCCTGCGGCAACACCGGCACGGCGGCCAAAGCCAGCATCCGGCGCGTTTCAGACGGCGTCTGCCAAAGCTGGATCTGTCAAAGCAGGATCTGTCAAAACTGGGACAACAAGGCCAGTGACAACTTCCTCCATGCCGACATCTCATTCGCGGGCTCGGATCTAAGAGCAGGGCAATATGCGACGAGCAAAATAAAACGCGGCGTAATTACGCCGCGTTGAAGTCTTTTAATCAGCAGAACTTAAATTCAGGCGGCGGCCTGAGCCTGCTTTTTAACAATGTCGCGCTTAATTGTGAGAGCGCCATGCGAGAGATCTGTATCACGCGCCTTGAGCAGATAAGCGTCAAGACCGCCACGATGCTCAACTGAGCGCAGAGCAGAGGCTGTCACGCGCAGGCTGACCGAGCGGGCCAGAGTATCCGAGATCAATGTGACATTGCACAGATTGGGCAAAAACCGCTTCTTGGTCTTGTGGTTGGAATGGCTCACCTTGTGGCCAACCTGAACGGCTTTGCCGGTCAGTTCACAACGACGGGACATGGGACTTCCTTTCAGCAGAGAGCCGGGCAAGCGCGGGGCAGGCCGGTTGGGCGAGATCGGCTGCGGGAGAACCCGCAAATCCTGACAGAATGGCCTCAAGGGCCATTTTGGACCAGCGCCCGAAATGGGATGAAGGTATTTAGGGGACAGGGCTCAGACTGTCAAGAAATTGCGACTCGGCCCCCTTTTGCCCTCGAGCCGCGCCCAGGGATCGGGGCAAAAAATGGGTAGAAAATCCATAGCCCCTGAGCTAAGAAACCAGCGTGTCGCCGCAATGGCACAGCTGGTAGCGCACCTCATTCGTAATGAGGGGGTCGGGGGTTCGAGTCCCTCTTGCGGCACCATTTTTTCACTATTTTCCAGTGCCTGTGCAAGCTTTAGTTCAGCATCAGGTTTGATCAGTGTTCCATCGGAGTGATCGGGCGCATAGCGCCGGGAACAATATTGGCGTCTGTGTCTGCCCAGGCTGAAGGATAGTGTGTGACTTCAATGTTACAAAACCTGTGTTCAATGTGATCGGAGATATATCAGCTTGATCATGGACGAAGCCAAAAGAAGACAAAAGCAATGGACAGCATGCCGGAACTGACTTACTCTTCTTTGATTATTTGAAATATGAAATTTGAATTCATGAATTTTTGAGGCAAAGCCATGAAAGCAGCCATATTTCGTTTTCTTATTTTGGGTTGCATCTTGTCTCTCTCACCCCAGCCCTCATCGGCGGAGGACGCGCCATTTTCGCGTCGCTTGAAAGCCGATTTTCAAGCGCGATCCCATGACATACTGGATAGTTTGTGGACTGAGGATATTGTGATTGGCTCTGCGGCAGCGATTCAGAAATTTGGTCAAATCATAATCCCGACAAATAAGCATTTCACAGATATGACTTTGCTTGAGGCTTATACGTTGAAGCCGGATGGGCGTAAAATCGATGTCGCGCCCGAAAAAATCCTCACCTCAACTTTGCCCAATGCTGCGCTTCTGGGTGTTTTTGAGGCGGATAGCAGTTTGACGACCATCGTCTTTCCCGATGTGGCAGTTGGGGACGTGATTCATTACAAAAGAAAAGCGCTCACCAAGATTAATCCGTTACCGGGTGGATTCCAATTCGTGTCTGCTGTAACCGCTTCCTTGCGATATGATGAGGTTGAATTCAATCTCACAACTCCAGCAGACATTGAAATTCAGGACGAAGCTATAGGTTTTGACAAAGTCGTGACGGCTTTGGATGACAAGCGTGTTTATCATTGGCAGATGAGGCCGCAGCCTTTCCGCGCGGATGAACCTGCAACAACATCATCTCTTGATCGGGATTCACATCTGATTTTTTCAAGTTATCCGGATAAAGCGACTATCGCCAATGCCTTTTTTGATAAAGCAAAACCGAAAAGTCTGCCAACGCCTGCCCTCATCAAGCTAGCAGATGAAATCACCAAAGACATAACAGATCGACGTGAGCAAGCAAAAGCCATTCACGATTGGGTCACTCGCAATATCCGTTATTATGCAATTTATTTCGGCAATGGCGGATTCGTGCCTCATGATGCAGAAGCTATCGCCAAAGATAAATATGGTGATTGCAAAGACCATACAACTCTGATGCGCGCACTTCTCGCAGTCAAAGGAATTGATGCAGACTATGCTTTGATCAGCCTTCAACCACTCTACAAGCCGCGCGACAATCCGTTCAATCTTTTCAACCATGTCATCTTATATCTTCCGGAATTTGATCTTTATGATGATCCAACCTCGGATATCTCGCCATTTGGAATTTTACCGATACTGGAGGCTGATAAGCAGATCCTTCGGGTTGGAGATAAAGGTGTCGTGGATAGTCGAACGGAACCATTAAAGCCCGACACCAATCGCATCGTGATTACCTCCGACGTTTCAATCAGAGCAAATGGAACAGCGATGGGTCAGGCCATCACTTCGGCTTCAGGGCCAGTTTCAAGCGAGCTAAGGAGAAATATGGCGATAGCTAGCCAGAAGGGCTATGATAATTTTGCAAAAGAGCTTCTTAAATCGACAAATTGGAAGGGGATTGGCAGCATTGCTCCAAAAGACTTTCTCGATCATAGCGAGCCCTATGTGGTCGAGACGCATTTTGACCTAGAAAATCGGTTTTTTGGCGCGGGTGGAAACCGCAATGCGATCCCTTATGGTCCGCGCTTCTTTTTGCCTCCCTATATGCGCAGTCTGGCGGTTGTCCGCGACAAGACAACTCAAGACTATCTCTGTGGGGCAATCACCTATCAACACTATGTCACGATGACCCTTCCAGACGGTCAAACGCTTGATATAATTCCGAGCAACGTCACCAAATCGGGGGCTTATGCTCAATATACTTCACATTATCTGTTGGACGGCCAAGTGTTGAAGATTGATCGCACCTTCGTCATGTCTCCTCCCGGCCAGGTTTGTACGCCGGACATGGCACGACAAATGGAGCCTGTCTTGCGGGCCGCGGCCATTGATTTTTCATTCAGGCCCAAGTTCAAAGGATAATTCGTGTCATCACGATATGCTGAAGTCAGTGTAATATTATTCCAAATATAATCAGTTAGTTATATGGAATCGAACAAGATTAAGGCACCATAGGCTTGGATTATCTCCCCTCATTCGTAATGAGGGGGTTGGGGGTTCGAGTCCCTCTTGCGGCACCATTTTCTCAAATTATTAGATAAATTGTCCGGAATGGCTTATTCGGCCAGCCTTTTCCCGGCTCGCGCCCCGAATGCCTGTCAGACAGATTTGCCGTAAAAAGAAGGCAGGGTCTTGCGTGGTTAGGGCCGGTTGCAACCTTGAACCAATTGGTCTCTGGCTTTGAAAGCTGGGCCAAGGATCCTGTCCAGCCAAGACGACAAGGCTAAACTTGCAAAGCTAAACTTAAATGTGTGTGTGACAAGAATGAAGGATCAGGGATCGGAGCCATGCGTGCAAGAAGAGTCACCTTCACATGTGATCACTTATGTTAAATTGACCCTTGTTGCCGCGCTTTGGGGCGGTACTTTTGTTGCAGGTCGCATAGTCGCTGAAACACTAGCACCCTTGCATGCCGCTATTGGTCGATTTGCTATTGCAACACTTCTTCTTCTCGTCTTGTCATGGGTGATTGAAGGTGGATTGCCGCGCCTGAATTCGCGTCAGCTTGTTGTGACATGTGTTTTAGGGGCGACAGGGATCTTTTTATATAATGTCAGTTTTTTCACCGCGCTGTCGTATATTCCAGCTGGTAGAACGGCTTTGTTCGTCGCGCTCAATCCAATTGTCACAGCTTTAATTCTAGCTGCTTTCTTTCACGAGCGCCTGTCGCCCCAGCAATGGTTTGGAATTTTTATCGCTCTTTGCGGCGCAATCATTGTGATCAGTCGCGGTGACATTGCGGCTATGATTGAAGATGTTTCGAGCTCATTTGGCTTTGGTGAATTGGCAATGATGTGTGCCGTTCTCAGCTGGGCAGCCTATACGATCATAGGACGCTATGCCTTAAAAGGACTAAGCCCAATTGCTGCGACAACTTATGCAGCACTCTGGGGGTTGGCATTGTTGATTCTGGTTTCGTTGGTCATCACGCAGGCGCCTATTCCCGATGCGATCAGCTGGGGCGCAGGCTTGTGTCTTTTTTATCTGGGAGCCTTTGGCACTGTGATTGCCTTTATCTGGTATTATCAGGGCCTCAAAAAAATTGGTGCTGCTCGGGTGGCGATCTTCAATAATCTTGTACCTGTCTTTGGTGTGTTTCAGGCCTTCCTGTTTCTTGATGAGCCTCTATTGGCCTCGATGATCATTGGAGGGGTTTTGGTGATGGCTGGTGTCACGCTGACCAATCGGAAAATATCTGTCTCCTGAATACTAGATCTTCACACCAGAGCGCCGGATCGCCTTGCAATGTGACCCAAGCTTGACAATGATCGCGTTGTGGCTAAATTCCTCTGCGATCTTAAATATATCATATAAATCAACGCTTTGAATTGATCCCGAGGCTGGCCGCCGTCATTCCGCGTTGGATTGTGTTGAGGTTTGGTTTGCCATGGTACGTTCACAAAATTTTGATCGTTTGCTGATCGCCTGCATCAATATAGCGCTGGGGCTGATCATAGTGGTCTGTCTGTTTGGGATACCGCTCACTCTGATTTCGTTCAAAGATGAAGTGGCTACAAGAGATCCAGAACATCCTGGCTTTGAGTTGCTACGTTCCGAAAAGGCAGAAGACTATACTGAAATTGAGCTGGCTTTTAAGGATCTGAATGTTGTTACCAGTTCTATGGGGATTGAGGTCAGCGGCTATCATCAATGCAGCAAGAATTGCGATGATCATTCATTTCGGCTGCATATCTCCAGCTTTACTTCCAAGTCGGATGGCTTGAATGCTGTGCCTATAACGGAGATGATCACTATACCAAAAGGAAATGTTGAATTCTCCAAAATCATCAGATTGCCGGTGTTGGGAACCCTTAGCCTGTTTCCGTTCGACAAGCATCATATCAATATTTCGATTGCAGTTGAGCGATTGGATCAAAACGGATCGACATTCTTGATTAGCAATTCAGAGCATTTGCACATCATCGGTTCTGAAGAACTGCAACGACTTCATTTGACCAGAAATGACATCATTTCCGATTACACCAAGATCAATAGTGTGCATACACCAACGCTGGCCTTTACGAGTTATTTTGAGCGCCCATTTTATGTTAAATTCCTGGCGCCCATTACAATCATATTGCTGATCATCACATCTCTGGCGACAGTCTTGTCGGCAAAGATGGCCAATCTCATGACCGGCTCAACCGGAATTATTTTTGGTGTGTGGGGCGCGCGCGCTTTGGTGATCGGAGATTTGCCGCCCGAGTCGACATTCGCCGATGTTGTTTTCATGATGATTGTTCTGGTGTCCTTGATGATCGTGATTTTCAAACTGGCACTCTTTGCCAAATCCTATCTCGAGAATGAGATTTTGGGTCTCAAGCAAGCAGAGGATTAATCTGGCTAGTGGCAGGGAGGTCTCCTAAGCGGGGTTGATCTGACACTGGCTGAGGCTCTGGCTTGAGCGAGGCTGGAGAAAATTGCCTAACAGTATGAAAAAATGGATAAAACAGACTTGCCAAGCTTGTTGGTCGAAGTGTATTCAAATTAACAAGCTTGTCTGTGAGGCAAGTATTCCTAATTTGCCAGTTGAGTTGTGTCATGATCGAAGCTGTTCAGGGTGAAAGCAAAATCAAGTTTTTCTTACGGGAAACCTTTACCGATCCTCTCTGCCCCCGCTTTCAGCTTTGGCACAATCTGGTCAATTTCTTCATCTTTCTGTCCTGCGCTTCGTTAGCGCTCGAAACCGTTGAGGAATATTCGCAAGATTATCCGCTCATCTTCGATATTATCGAATTCACATCAGTGGCCTTTTTTACCGTTGACTATCTGCAGAGCTGGTATTTCTCACCCAATCGGGCCCGCTATCTCGTCAGCTTCTGGGGTCTGGTTGATTTGTTATCGATCCTGCCCAGCTATTTGATGATCATCAATCTGACAGCTTTGCAGGGTACGAAAGTCTTCCGGCTTTTGCGTGTCATTCGTGTGTTGCGTGTGCTCAAGCTGGCGCGCGAGGCCATGCGTCAGATTTCATCTGTCGAGGGCGAGCAGGCCAATCCTTTGGTGGTCAATCTGCGCATTTACTTCATTGCGCTTTTTTCAGTGCTAATGATCTCCAGCACTTTGATGTTCTATGTTGAGGGACATCTTTATACGAATGAGGCCATGGTCCATGGCCAGCAATTGCTCGATGCGCAAGCAGCCAGCCTCGGCAAAGAGGCCGACAAATTTGTTCCCGTTGATCCTCTAACAGGCAATGTCATTCCAGAAGACAAGCGCTTCTTTACATCCATTCCCACGGCAATGTGGTGGTGCATTGTGACGCTGACAACGACTGGTTATGGCGATCTTTATCCTGTCACAGTTGGCGGGCGTTTGATTGCGGGCATTACAATGTTGCTGGGCTTGGTGCTGTTTGGCATATTGATGAATATTGTCGGCAAAACCTTGATGATTGTGCTGTTTGGAGAAACGTCAAGCAATGAAACAGCACCTCCTGTGACAACAGGACTGGAAGCGGCAGTGCTAACATCAGGCAGCAGAAAGATTGCAGCTTTGCTCATCCTTGCCGAGGAAGGCTATCTTGAAAATGAGCGTGTGTTGGAACTGGCCAATCGCGATCCAGCTGACTTGCGCGACGCTCTAGCCAAGATTTGAAACAAGCTGTTTGATCAGCGCTGATCTGACGCGCGCGGTCCTGGATCATCAGGTGTAGGAGGGATGAAAGTGTCATCCTTCTTATTACCTGCCTCCTGATCCTGGATCATTTTTTTGAGCTCAGCTCCAATCTGTTTGACAGTGTCCGGGACTGTCTCTTGCTCAATCAGTTTTGTATCCCTGAGCGATGAGGCGTGATCAGTTTTTGAGCTGGTCTCGCTCCACACTGCCTCCAGACTCTGATTGAGATTTTCAGGCGGTCTTTGCCACACAAAGGCATCAATCTTGCCCGTTACAGGTGAGGCAGGAGCCCAGCTCTCGGAGAGAATGTTATCTGCAATCCAAAGTGGATCACGCGGGGCGCGCGTGGCTCTGGCCAACCATTCGCGCATGGCCCCATTAGGGCCAAATTCTGTCTCTTCAATATCAGCCATGGTCAAACAAGCGCGCAAGCTGGGGCGATTATGGGCGCGGTTTTCTATAAAAGGCGCCATGGCTTGTCTTGCTTTTGCAAATTCACGCGCTTCCAAGGCTGATCTTGCTACGAGCAAGCAGCTTTCGGCATGGGCAGGTGCCATTTGTGCCAGAGTTTGCGCGCGTTTCAAACGATCATGTGTGGAATCGCCTGGCCGGACATCGACGTAAGCTCGTCCAATGTCAGGATGGGGCGTGAGACGCCAAGCTGTTTCCAGCACGCGCATAGCGCGCCTGAGATCACCGCGTTGTGACAAGAGGCGACCATAGAGCACACAGGCGGGGACGAGTTCAGGTGCCGTTTTATTCGCTGCTTTGGCAAGGCTGAGGGCTTCTTCGGGCTCGCGATCGGCGATTTCAATGGCAATGGCAGTTTGTAAAACCGCTTTCTGACGCCGACCGGTTTCGCGATCTGTCATATGTTTCTTGATATTGTCTTCGACAATTTCGAGCGCTCTGGTCCAATTTTCCTGCAGCGCGCAAGCTTCCAACACAGCTTGCCCTGCCCATGCCACAGAGGATTGCTCGCGTGCTTGTTGCGCAAAGCGTGTGGCGTTTGTCAGATCATTACGGCGCTTGGCTTCCAAATATAGTCCGCGCAATCCCAATAATTGTGACTCGGGATTTTGCAGCATGGCTTGAAAGGCGCGCTCGGCGCCCTCGCGATCTTGCGTTAATTGGGCAAGCTGGGCCCGCAGTAAGAGTGTGAGCGGTTCCTGTCCCAGAGACTTTTCTGCCTCGCGTGTGGCGCGTTCGGCTGTACGTATGTCACCTGCGCCAATGGCAATCATGCCGCGGCTGAGAGCCTCTTGTCCGCGTTGACGTTTGCGCGCCTTGTTCCAGAGCGACATCAATGAGGGCAGGCGGAAGATGAAACGCACAATGCTCCAGACCATGATCAGGATCACGCAGAGCGCTAGCACGCCAGAGAGCCCGACCAGCAGTGATGTTTCAAACCGATAGCCTTGCCAAATTAGGGTGATTTCACCCGGGCGATCTGCCAGCCAGCCCAGCCCTAACGCAAGCGCTGCTAAAGTGAGAAGAAATAAAATCGTTTTGATCATGTGATCTCGCCCTGGTTCACTTGCTGGTCCGCCCAAGGCGCTCAAGAGATTCGTTGATTAAATCGTCAGCTATGATTTGAGCTTGCAGATGTAAATCAGCTTGTGCTTGCCAATCAGCCGATAGCTTGCGTGTAGATTCGGGCAAGTCTCTCCATTTGAGCAAGGCTTCGGAGAGATGATTACGAGCAAGGTCAGCTTCGATACGAGGGATTAGTGAAGCCGATTCCTTGCCAGCCATTTCCTGCACAGGTGTGATTTTGATAAGTCGAGCAGCACTATTCATTAATTTGTCCAGCAGATTGCTTTCCTCGCTCATGCGCGGTGTGTTCAATAGGCTGGGAGCGAGATTTGAAAAGGTCTCTTTCAATTGACGCAAATCTGAAGCGGCTGGATCAGCAAGGCGCATGAGTATTTGTACTTTGTCCTGCGTAAGTCCGTTCTGTTTCAGCGCTTCAATCAGGCGTTGATTGGGCCGGCTTTGTTCGAGCGATTGAGCAAGCGATTGTGCAAGGAAGATGCGTATAACATCCGTGAGTGCAGTGTTAGAGGGCTCAAATGTGTCTTCGTTGACACGTGTTTGCGATTTGGGGGCGGACAGAATTGTCTCGATCTGCGCAAGGCGCTGACTCAATTGCATGAGAGATGAGTCCATTTGTGTCGAAGCTGAATTATTTTTGTTGCTTGCTAGACTGAGTTCACTCAGCGCTTGTGCAAGACGCTTGGCCTCTAATTGATTGGCTTCGCCAGAAGCGATGGTAGATTTGATCTGAGCTTCGGCATTGGCTAATTTTGTTTCAAATGCGCTCATCATCTCTGCTGAGATGAATGGCTTTGAATCGGTGCGATTTTCAATCGCGGCTAATCTTTGTTCAAGCTTGCCTAGCTGAGCTGAATTTGTTTTGGCTGCAGGATCAGCTTCAATTGCTTTCACGCGCTCAGCCAATTCCTTGGTCTCTGGAGATCCGGTATATAGGACATAGCCATTGATCAGACTGATGATCAGGCTAATGGCAATTAAAGCAATGAGTGGGGCGAGAGAGGGTTTGTGGTCCTTCGCCTCTTTGTCGGGAGACAAAGGCGGGATTGGTTCTGCAGTTTTTTGTAAAGGCTCATCAAGCGATTCCGCTGTGGCATTGATCAACACAGATTCGCGCGGTTTATCGCGATTGGGTGTTGCGCTCTTCTGAGCGGCGTCGGGTGTGGAGGCGTGAGAGAAGGGGCCGTTGTCAGAAATGGTCATGCGATCCTTCTCAATGCTCCACTCAGGGCCAGAGTGGATCGGGCGACATTAATGCATATAATCAAATCATCTTAATAAGGCTTAATGATCCTGCCATCAGCCCTTGGCTGAGCGTGCAATGGCCTCTGCCAGCTGCATTGTGCGTGTGGCAATCTCGGCATGCAGACGCTCGACCATACGGCCATCAAGCGAAATAGCACCTTTGTTGGAATTTTCCGGCAGATTAAAGGCAGCCAGAATTTTAATTGCTGCTTCCATTTCAGCGGCGCTGGGGGAGAAAATCTCATTGCAGGGGCCGATCTGGCCGGGATGGATCAGCGTTTTGCCATCCATGCCCATATCTCGACCCTGTTCGCATTCGAGCCGAAAGCCGGCCTGATCCTGTATATCTCCAAAAACACCGTCCAGAATATCCACGCCATAGGCGCGTGCGGCTAAAATACATTGGGAAAGCCAGGGCAACATTGGGGCGCGGCCTGGGATCTGTCTTGCCCGTGTTTCACGGGCAAGATCATTGGTGCCCATGACCAGCACACTCAGCCGCGAGGTCGGGTCCGCGGCCGTGCGAACGATGGACTCGGCATTTAAAATGGCCTGAGGCGTTTCCATCATCGCCCAGAGGCGAATGACCTCATCAACGCCTGCTTCACGCAAAGCCTGAGCGGCGGTCAGAACATCACTCGGGCTGGAGACTTTGGGGATGAGAATGGCATCAATCTTAAGCTTGGCTATAGAATTGAGATCCGCCCGTCCCCAAGGTCCATTTAAACTATTGATTCTTATTATTAATTCACGAGATCCATAACCTCCTGCCGTCACTGCGCTAACGATTTGCTGGCGGGCTATCTCTTTTTGATCGGGCGCAACCGCATCTTCGAGATCTAGGATCAGGCCATCGGCAGGCAGGGTTTTGGCCTTATCCAAGGCGCGGGCGTTCGAGCCGGGCATATAAAGAACGCTTCGACGCGGGCGCAGGGTCATGGCAAACTCCAAAGCTAAAGAGCTGATATAGTAAACTGTGCATTGCACAATAATGCCTGATGGGTTAGTGCGCCATAGTTCGTTTGCCCAAGAGCCGCGGCTGATGTTCCGCTTTAGGCAAGGCTTATGAGTTTGAATGGGGTAGAAGCGTGACGCAATCGCAAGTGCCAAAAAATGCCCATCTGCCATCCCGTCTTGTTGAGGGCTATGGCGCCTTTCTGCATGGGCGTTTTGGTCAGGAGCGGGATCGCTTTAGGCATTTGTCCGAGGCCGGACAGAAACCCAAGATCATGCTGATAGGCTGTTGTGATTCACGTGTATCGCCCGAGGTGATCTTTGATGCAGACCCGGGTGAGATTTTTGTCGTCCGCAATGTGGCCAATCTCGTGCCGCCCTATGCCCCTGATGATGATTTGCATGGGACATCCGCCGCATTGGAATTTGCGGTCATGGGCTTGCGGGTTGAGCATTTGGTGGTGATGGGGCATGGCCAATGCGGCGGTGTGCGAGCCTTTGCCGAAAGTGAAGCCGATCCTTATCAGCGGCCCCTTTCGCCGGGGGATTTTATCGGCAAATGGATGACCTTGATTGGACCTGCGGCACAGCGCGTGGGTAAGCCCGATGTCTCAGTGGCCGATTACACAGAATTGCTGGCGCTTGAATCGATCAAGCAGAGTCTCATCAATCTGCGTAGTTTTCCTTGTGTGCGCATTTTGGAAGAGCGTGGCCGTTTGAACCTGCATGGTGCTTATTTCTCGATTGCCAGCGGACAATTGCAAGCGCTTGATGAATCCAGCGGTGCATTTGTGCAAGTCGCTGATGATCAATATATGCAGGCCTTCAGCGAGCCGCGATTTTAATCTATAAAGCTGCAACATTATTTGGTTCAGGCCAGCAGCGGTGGTGCTCTATGGTCGCTTTATCCGTTCTCGATCTGTGTTTTGTGACGAGTCAGACGCCGCCGCGTCAAGCTCTGGCCCATTCCATTGCATTGGCAAAATATGCCGATCAATTGGGCTATCAACGCTATTGGCTTGCCGAACATCACAGCCTGCCTTCCGTTGCCTCCAGTGTCCCGGAAATTATGATTGGGCAAATTGCCGCTGTGACAAAATCTATTCGTGTGGGCTCGGGCGGTGTGATGCTCACCAATCACGCACCCTTATTAGTGGCTGAGCGATTTAAAATGCTCGAGGCTTTGTTTCCCGGGCGCATTGATCTTGGTCTTGGCAGAGCGCCAGGCACGGATCAGGTCACGGCTTATGCCTTGCGCCGCCTTTTGGAGGAGAGGCCGGGCGATGATTTTCTTGAGCGCCTGCAAGAATTGATCTTGTGGGAGAGCCGCGAATTTCCGCCAAATCATCCCTTCAACAATGTCTATGCCATGCCCTCCGATGCGCCTTTGCCGCCGATCTGGTTGCTGGGATCAAGCGGTTACAGCGCCGAGCTTTCTGCGATGATGGGCACGGGCTATGCTTTTGCGCATCATTTTTCTGATTATGACGGTGTGTCGGCGCTAATGTCCTATCGGCAGAATTTCAAGCCTTCGGGCTGGCGTGGCGATCCTTATGCCATTGCCTGCGTTGCGGCCATTATTGCTGATAGCGATCAGGAGGCGGATCGTTTGGCTTCGAGCTGGGATCTCAATTGGCTGCGGCGCAGACGTGGCGAATTGTTACCTTATCCCTCGCCACAAGAGGCAATGAGCTATCCCTATTCTGCCGAAGAAAGACGACGCCTTGAGGCGCATAGAGAGCGTTTGTTTGTAGGTGCGCCGCAAACAGTCAAGCAAAGGCTTGAAGCTTTCATTGCGGCAACAAAGGCCGATGAAATCATGGTGACCTCGCCAATTTTCGATCATGAGGCGCGGTTGCATTCTTATGCCCTGCTCGCCAATGCCTGGGGCTTGAAGTCTGCGCCCTGAAGCTGGCTTGAGAAAGTCGGATTCTTCATCATCGGCTATGATCGCAGGGTTTAGAACGGCTCCAAATTAAATAAGATTGAGCATCTGTGCTTGACGATGCGCTGAGCTTGGGCGCTATTGGTGTTCAATCAAGATCTCAATTTGGAGTCATTCTAATGTTGGGTCAGACAAAGCGTCAGTTTTTGCTTGGAGGCAGTGCGTCCCTTGGCTTGCTGGCGGGAGGAAGAATGGTTCGCGCTCAGTCAGCGGCCAGTCTGACGGTTTATAATGGTCAGCATCGTCAGACGACGGAATCTCTGATTGCGGCTTTCACAAAGGCCAGCGGCATTAAGGTGATTGTGCGCCATGGCGAGAGTGCGCAGCTTGCCAATCAGATTATGGAAGAGGGTGCGCGTTCTCCGGCAGATATTTTCTATTCAGAAATCAGCCCGCCCATGGTGGCATTGGATGAGAAAAATCTGTTAGCTCCGCTTGAGCCCTCCATCTGGAAAGAGATTCCAGGCGAATATGTCGCGCCCAATAAAACATGGATTGGTACAAGTTTGCGTTCGCGCGTGATCTTATACAATGAAGCCATGATCAAGCCCGCCGATCTGCCGCATTCCATTCTCGATGTGGTGAATGCAAATTGGAAGGATCGTGTGGGTTATGCGATCAAGGATGGCTTTCATGAACAAGTTATGGCGATTGTTAAATTGAAAGGGCGCGATGCAGGTTTAGCCTGGTTGAAGGGCTTGAAGCAAAATGGCCGCCTTTATAATGGTAATGGCGCAGCGATGAATGCAGTCGAGGCCGGCGAAGTGCCGATTGCATTAAACAATAATTATTATTGGTTTGGTCTGGCCAAGGAGCGCGGCGAAGCCAATATGAAATCGGCTTTGCACTACGTTGATCGCGGTGATGCGGGGGCATTGGTCAATCTGTCGCCTGCGGCCATTTTGAAGTCCACCAAACAAAATGACGCCGCGCAGAAATTTCTCGCATTTATGGTCAGTGAAGAGGGGCAAAAGGCCATCATCACGCCCTATGCTGAATATCCGGTGCGCCCGGGATTGACACCGCCGTTTAATCTCAAGCCGATTGCCGAGATTGGCAGTGCGATTGCTGCCAGCGATATTGGCAATGCGCAGCTGGCCTATGAATTAATGCGCGAGGCCAGTCTTTTGTGATCATAAAGTTCGGCACGGGGGAGCGCGGCAGTTTTCCAATTCTGTTGCTGGCACTGGTTGCTCTACCGAGCGTGCTGGTGGCCTTGCCTATTGCCTATGCGCTGATCCGCTCATTTGATGCCGGGTTCTCGGGTATTCTTGCCGAACTCTTACGCCCCACAAGTCTCGAGCTTTTAATCAATACGTTGGAACTTGCGGGTGCTGTGACCGGGCTAACGCTAGTCATGGGTGTTGCGGCGGCATGGGTGACAGAGCGTTGCGATCTTCCTTATGTTGCTGTTTGGCGTGTTGTGGCTTCAGCGCCATTGGCTATGCCAGCTTTTGTTGCCAGTTATGCTTGGGCTTCGCTTGGTCCGTCCTTTCAGGGGATGGGCGGGGCGATTATGGTTTTGGCATTGGCCTGCATGCCACTTATCTATCTTCCAGTAGCAGCGGCTTTGCGTGGCACGGATCCAGCTTTTGAAGATGTGTCGCGTTCGCTAGGTCATGGTCCACTCAAAACATTTTTACGAGTTGTGCTGCCGCAGATCTGGCCAGCGATGATGGGTGGAGCGCTGCTCGTCTCTTCGCATATGCTGGCTGAATTTGGCGCTTTGTCGTTTTTACGTGTGCAGACATTTACGACAGCGATCTTCCAGCAATATGAAATGCAATTTGATAATGCGACGGCGGCTTTGTTCTCTCTCGTGTTGATGGGATTGAGCATGCCATTGGCTTTGTTTGAGCAGAATTTGCGTAAGGGACTTCGGCGGGCACGCTCTGGCAAGGGTCTGGCGCGCTCACCCATGATCATCATTTTAGGTGGCTGGCGCTGGCCAGTGCTTGCGTTGTTTGTCGCCTTTGCTGTGCTGGCTATTGGTGTGCCTTTTGCCACTTTGTTTTATTGGCTGGTCACTGGCACGTCAGCAGGCATGGGTCTTGAGCGGCTTTTGCCAGCCTTGCTTGGCTCGCTGAGTTATTCTCTTTCCGGCGGCCTGTTGACGACCCTATTGGCCATTCCGCTCGTGCTCGCCTCTTTGCGTTTGCATGGTGTGTTAATCGATCTGGCGGATCGATTGCCCTATGCCATTCACGGCCTGCCGGGACTGGTGATTGCCCTTGCGCTGATTTTCTTTTCCATTCGCTAGGTGCCCGATCTATATCAAAGCCCGCTGCTGGTCGTGCTCGCTTATGTGATGCTCTATTTGCCTTTGGCGCAATCTTCGATCCGCGCTTCGGCCGAGCTTGTGCCGCCGGAATTGGAAAATGTTGCGCGTTCTCTGGGGCGCAGTCCTTTGGCGGCCTTTGCCGAAGTGACCTTACCCAATCTCATGCCTGGCATTGGTGCCAGTCTTGCTCTTGTGGTGCTGCAATTGATGCGGGAGTTGACGGCAACCCTGTTGCTCGCCCCCTCAGGTGTGGTAACGCTGGCTACAGAATTCTGGTCATTTACCAATGATCGGGCCTATGCGGCGGCCGCCCCCTTTGCGGCCGCGCTGGTGATCATTTCGGGAGTGCCAGTATATGTGTTCACCCTTCGCACATTGAGGCGTGGTTAGGCATGCCCGATCATAATTTGCCCTATCTTCAAGTCTCGGCTGTCAGAAAAAGCTATGGTGATAGCGAGGTGCTGCGCGGCATTGATCTTGAAATGGAGCAGGGTTCCATTCTTGCATTGCTGGGCTCTTCAGGCAGCGGCAAGACGACATTGCTGCGGCTGATTGCCGGATTCACCGAACCTGAGACCGGCACAATCAAAATTGATGGACGCCTTGTTGCAGGCGCCGGTTCTTCTATTCCCCCTGAGCGCCGACACATTGGCTATGTCCCACAAGAAGGCGCGTTGTTTCCACATTTGAATGTGGCGAAGAATATCACCTTTGGATTAAAGCCTGGCCCGCAGAGCAAAGCGCGTCTTGATGAAGTCTTGCATATTACGGGATTGAGCGGGCTTGAGGATCGATTTCCCCATCAACTCTCTGGTGGTCAGCAACAACGGACAGCGCTGGCCCGCGCTTTAGCACCGCGTCCCAGCCTGATCTTACTAGACGAGCCCTTTAATGCGCTGGATCTTGATTTGCGCCGCGCCATGGCCAGCGAAGTAGCAAGTGCTTTGCGCAGTGCAAGGGCAACGGCCATTCTTGTTACCCATGATCCGCTGGAGGCCTTTAGCAGTGCCGATCGCATTGCCGCGATGACGCATGGTTTGATTGCCCAATTAGATGCGCCTTCAAAGCTCTATCAAGCGCCGATCAATGCCGATGTTGCGCGCTTGACCGGTACGGCTTTGTTCCTTGATGCTGACATTGCGCAGGGCTATGCAACAACCAGATTAGGGCGCATTGCGCTGCAATCCCCGTCTCATTCAGATCCGCAACAAGCGCAGATCATGCTCAGGCCCGAGCAATTTGTTTTGGCAGAGCCAGGCACGGGCGTGCCGGGTACAATCTTTCACATGATCTTTAATGGCGATCATTATCTGGCCAGTGTCGATGTGGGTGGGGTGATCATTCCGCTTTTATTGCGTGAGGCACCGTTCCCCAAACAGGGATCAGAAATTCTGGTCACAGTTGCCGGATCTTGTGTGGTGATGAAGAGCTGAATTTGTCTTGTCTTATGCGCTAATCAAATGCGCAAATTCCTTGACGACTTTTTCATAGACGGGTCGCTTGAAGGGAATGATCAGATCCGGCAAATGTGCCATTTTCTCCCATCGCCAGGCATCAAATTCCGCATGCAATCCATCAGGTGGTGAATCAATGTTGATTTCTGACTCTTCGCCCTCAAAGCGAAGCGCAAACCATTTCTGACGCTGGCCCTTATAGCGGCCTTTCCATGCTTCCTGCGCAATATCCTCTGGCAGATCATAAGCGAACCAGTCAGAGGCCTCGGCCAGAAGAGATACTGAGGACACACCTGTTTCTTCGGCAAGCTCACGCTTGGCGGCGAGGAAGGCATCTTCCTGATCATCAATGCCGCCTTGCGGCATTTGCCATTCATGATCAGGCGCCACATGTTCGCGCAAAGCTTTATTGCGACGCCGGCCTATGAATACAAGGCCAGCTTTGTTGATCAACATAATGCCTACACAGGGACGATAATCCGACAGATTCATTTACTCAATCCCGCCACAGGCGTTTGCCCTTTGCCAAGGCTCGCGCTGAGCGGGGTGAGTAAAATGCCGCGCCCGGGCAGCGATTTGGCAAAATTCGCTATTGGATCCACGCCCGCGGGTAACCCATTTGCAAAGCCAATGGCAAGACCTTTTTGCCTAGCAAGCGCTTCCAACTTGCTCAATGCGGCAGAAATGGCTTCCGGTTCAGGATTTCTATCAATCACCAGATCCGCGCCTGCAAAGGCGATGTTCATATTTGCAGCAAGGCTGGGTGCCAAAGTGCGCGGCGAGCTCGAATCATCAAAATAGAGCAGGCCGCGTTGCGATGTCTCTTTGAAGATTTGTGCCAAGGCCTGTTCATTGGAAGTAAATTTCGCCCCTAAAAAATTGCTTACGCCGACATAGCCAGTAAAGCGGCTCATCAACCAATGTAGATTATCCTTCAGCACATCCGCCTTGGCATCTGTGGTCAGACTATGCGGTCCGGGATTTTCACGCGGCCCGCCAAAACTCTCCATAGGCAATTGCAGAAGAATTTCGTGCCCGGCCTCTCTGGCTTTGCTCACTTGTTTGTCGAGATCAATGCCATAGGGCGCAAAGGCCAAAGTGATCGCGCCGGGAAGACGTTCGGCAGCCATTTGTGTTGCTGACGCATTCAATCCCATGCCCCCAACGACAAGGACCATTTGCGGTGCGCCGCCTTTCAATATTGATGGAGTCACGGCAGGGCGTCCATAGACCTCCATAGGCTTGGCGCCATCAGGGGCAATTTTTGGTAATGGTCCATGGGCGCCTTTTTCAATCAGTCGCGGATCGGCTGCCTTGGTGAGTTCAATGCTGATGTCCTGCTCGGGAAATTGCATAACGCTGGACTTGGTTGGTTGCGTCATATTGGGGCGATAGATTTTGACGCCATTCTTGATTTCAACATCCATTTTACCCGCGCGGGTCATGCCGGGAATCGTGCCTGTAACATCCTGTCCCGGTCTTGCGGCCAAAGCACTCTTGGGCATTTCAGCCACTAAGGGAGAAGGAATCTCTGTAACGGCAAGCGGCGGTGGCAGGGCTGGCGGGAGCTGTTGTGCTGAGCTTTGAGCTGGCTGTAGGCTTGGCGCATTGCGATCAATCTGGACTGTTACGACACTTAAATCGGAAGCGGGCCCTTTTAAAATATAGTTCGCGCTGATGAGACTTGATCCAGCCAGAAGCAATCCGACAAAGGCGATTTTGGTCATTTGATAATCAGAGAATTGATTTGGCTTTATGTCATTGTGTAGGCCTAAAGGCCGATGGAGATCATCAAGAGACATTGAGGCAAATCCTCGACAGCGGAAATAAATGAAATCTGCGAATCAAAAAACCCGGTATCGCTATAGTCTAGCAATACCGGGTCACTTGAATGTTAAGGCTTTAAAGAAGTGATAAGGTTTTGAAGCCTAGATCAATTGGGCAGCTTCTGGCTGTCGGTTTTCACATCAGCCTTTTTTACGCCATGGAGAATATCGAGGGCTGCAGCGAGCTGCTTATCCTTGCTCTTGTCGGCAGGAACATAGGCTTGCGAGCCACCCTTTTCATCTTCGCCATTTTTTAAGTGGCCCTTGAGTGCGGCTTCACCTTTGGTGTCATCGCGGCCTTTGAGTTCATCTGGCACATCCTGCAAGACCTGCACATCCGGATCAATGCCCTTGGCCTGAATGGAGCGACCTGACGGTGTGTAGTAACGCGCCGTTGTTAAGCGCAGAGCGCCATTGTTCTGACCGAGCGGCAGAATGGTTTGCACCGAGCCTTTACCAAAAGAGCGCGTTCCAAGAATGGTGGCGCGCTTGTGATCTTGCAAAGCACCAGCAACAATTTCCGAGGCAGAAGCCGAGCCACCATTGATCAAAACAACAACGGGCTTGCCTTTCGACATATTGAGCTGACGGGCACTATAACGCTGGGTCTCTTCTGCATTGCGGCCACGGGTCGAAACGATTTCGCCGCGATCAATGAAGGCATTCGAAACCTGAATGGATTGATCCAGCAAACCACCGGGATTGTTGCGCAGATCGAGAATATAGCCCTTCAGCTTGTCGCCAGGCAGATCCGTGTTGAATTTATTGAACGCAGCTTTGATGCCTTCAAAAGTCTGTTCGTTGAATTGTGTGATGCGGATATAGCCCACATCTTCGCCTTCCACATTATAGCGGACCGAGCGAATAGTGATGACATCACGCGTGACGGTGAATTCCTTGACCTCTTTGGAGGGCCCGCGCAGGATTGTCAGACGCACATTGGATTTGACGGGCCCGCGCATTTTATCGACAGCCTGATTGAGGGTCATGCCGAGCACCGGCTCACCATCAATGCCGCTGATCATATCGCCAGCCATAATGCCTACTTTGGCAGCAGGCGAGTCATCCATAGGTGTGACGACCTTTACAAGGCCTTCTTCCTGCGTCACTTCAATGCCAAGGCCACCAAACTCACCACGCGTTTGCACACGCATGTCATTAAAGCTCTTGGCATCCATATAGCTTGAATGAGGATCGAGCGAGCTGAGCATACCATTGATAGCTGACTCTACCAGTTTGGCTTCGTCGGGCTTTTCAACATAATCGCTGCGCACACGATCAAATACGTCACCAAATAGGTTCAGGCTTTTGTAAGTGTCCGAGACGGCCGCAGTCGCGACACCGCTGGACAAAAGAGCCGGATGCAGACCGAGCGTTGCTGATGCTGCACCAATCGCTGCACCGAGCAGGACGAGGGAAATTTTATTACTCATCATCCGCGAACCTTTTCCAATTCGGATTTAGCCCACCATGGGCTCGGATCAACCGCTGCGCCGTCTTTTCTAAACTCAATATAGAGTACTGGTTGGGATGCGCCAATGGCAATGGCGGATGCAGTTTTAGAATTACCATCGCCCATGCTTCCCACAGGCTCTCCTGCTAGCACAAATTGCCCGACTTCGACATGGGTTTTCGACATTCCGGCCAATACGACATAGTAGCCACCACCGGCATTTATAATCAAGAGTTGTCCATAGGTCCGATAAGGCCCGGAAAAGGCGATCCATCCATCGCTTGGAGAGGCGACGAGGGCATTCGCTGCAGTGGTGATTGAAATGCCTTTTTCCGTGCCGCCAAAACCATCAGCCGCGCCATAACTCTTGACGAGGCGACCTGCGGCCGGAAGCGGCAATAAACCTTTAGTGTTTACAAAGGCAAGAGCGGGAGCGAGACGACCGGCATCGCGAAAGGGCGCAGTTTTGGGCCGATTATCGGGCGTGAGTGCCGCCAGACGATTATTGGCTTCATCGGCCTTGCGGGCTGCGTCTGCGGCTGAGCCAGCAGAGGCAATCTCATCTTCCATTCTGGTGATGAGTTCTTTCAGATCAAGCGCTTGGCGGGCAAGATCGGCGGCTCTGGCGTGTTCGCTTTCAAGCGCGCGTTGCACATCCGCCATGACGGACTGGCGGGCCTCGATCAGGCTGGTAAGGCGAGTTTTTTCGCCCTCCAGGGTCATCACTTCTCTGGCCAGAACATCACGCTCGGCAGAAATGGCGCGACGCACTCTGGCCAGATCCTGCAAATCATTGGCCAAAACGGCGACTTCGGCGCGCAATTCAGGCAGAACCGCCCCCATCATCATCGCGGCTCTTATAGCCCGCACCATATCCTCAGGGCTGGCCAGAACAGCCGGGGGAGGTTTATGTCCCATGCGTTGCAGCACGGCCAAAACCTCGGAAATAATGCCGCGACGGCCATCCAGCGAGCGCTTTATGGCTTCCTCACTGCCCGTTGACAGGGCAAGGCGCGCTTCCACATCGGCAATTCGCGTCTCGGTGGATTGAATTCTGCTCGTGGCCTCGAGCAAAGCGGCGGCCAATCTGGCGCGATCATTGCGGATCAGTTCAATTTCGGTTTCCAGCTTGCGACGCTGATCGGAGGATTGGGTCAAAGTATCCTGAAGGCCGCGCAGCTGATCTTTTTTTGCAGGCAAATCGGGGGCAGGCTGAGCTGTGCCGGGTGAGGTAAACATACTCATAAGAAGTGCCAGTGCGGGCATAACACAGGCAAGGCGAAGCAACAGGCGGATGCCGCCTTGCTGTGTCTCTGGCCTGTGCTGTGAGGGGGTCACATTTTGCTCCCGACTTACCAAATTCTTAACAGATAGCGACTCTTTGGCGATCTTAGGGCGATTAAGCTTACTGAAATATGATGCAAGTTAGATTCTGTGATAGGGATGATTGGTGAGAATGGTTAGAGCCCGATAGATTTGCTCGCTCAGGAGCAGGCGAACGAGTTGATGCGGCCAGGT
>OMIJ01000059.1 GCA_900299065.1 Hyphomicrobiales bacterium | reverse complement strand
CTCCCCCATTGTTCGCAAATATGCTCGCCGGATTTTAGAAGAACTTTCGTTTCAAACCAGTGATGCCAGTGATGGTCAAATGGCGCTTCAGGCATGTGGATTGGATATGCCTGACGCCATTTTACTCGATTGGCACATGCCTATTTTAGATGGCTTAGGATTTATCAAGTCTCTTCGTAAAATGCCACAAGGATCCCATCCAAAAGTTGTCTTTTGTACGACAGAGAACAATGCCGAGAGTATAGCAATTGCAATCAATGCAGGCGCGAATGAATTTATCATGAAACCTTTTGATAAACTTATTATGCAATCAAAACTTGAAGAAATTGGCTTGATATAATTAGAAACCTTGTCTCTCAAAGATCTGCAAAATTATGTTTTCTGATGCTTCGCAAAATACATCATCTCCTCGTTTGCGAGCGCATAGTCGCAATGCTCGTGTTGAAGCAATAGTAATTGGAGCTTCTCTGGGTGGTCCCCAGGCTGTTTCAACCGTGTTGAGATATCTAGCGCCGCATATTGATCATATTGTCGTATACGTTGTGATCCATATGCCGAGTGATCTGGCCGTAACATTGACTGCTCAACTCGCCAGTGTCTCAACCCGTCATACACAATTATGTGTGCATGGTGATGTTGTAAAAGCGGGTCATATTTATATTGCACCTGGCAATATGCATATGCGGATCGTAAGGGTCGGCACAAAAATTCTTACCCTGCACGATGATCGCTCCCCCCAGCATTTTTGTAAACCGTCTGTCGATGTCACTTTCAATTCCTTTGCGACCACATATGGGGCCAATGGGCTTGCTTTAGTACTCACAGGCATGGGTCAAGATGGATTGGTGGGTTCACAATCCATTGTTGAACATGGCGGCAAAGTGTTTGTGCAGGATGAGGCGTCGAGCGCCGTTTGGGGCATGCCGGGATCTGTCGCCAAGGCAGGCTTGGCCAGTCTTATTCTGCCGCCGGCCGAACTTGCAAAAGCTGCCGCACTTCATTTGATCCATTCGGCTCCGGGGGGGGCGTTTGTGACAGATTGGATCAAACGGCTGCAAAGCTATCTTCATCGCCGCTCGGGCGTCTTACTGGATGCTGACAAGCTCTATTTTATTGAGAGCCGATTGGCACCGCTCGTTAAAACCTATCAGGAAACAGATGTCGAATCTCTTTTTTATCGGCTTGAGCGCAGCGGTGATCGACAATTAGAGAGAGCCTTCATTGATTCATTTCTCACGAATGAAACATTTTTCTTTCGTGATCGTATGCTCTTCGAGACAATCCGAAACCGTCTTCTGCCTCAGCTTAGCCAGACAAAGGAAAAGCAGCGCCAGATTAGGTTCTGGTGTGCGGCTTGCTCAACCGGACAAGAGGCCTATTCATTGGCCATGGTTGTTGATGAGGAGATGTCGCGTTTCCCTGGTTGGTCCATAGATATTCTTGCAACCGATCTTTCAGATCGTGCGCTCCAAAGTGCCAAAGCTGGTCTTTATACAAATTTTGAGGTTCAGCGCGGGCTGCCGATTCAATATCTCCTGCAGCATTTCAAACGCGTGGGCGAGCGTTGGCAAATTCAGGATCAATTAAGGTCACGTATTAAATTCGAGATCAAAAATCTTATCGACCCTTTTCATGAGGCAGGGAAGTTTGATCTTATTTTGTGTCGCAATGTGCTCATCTATTTTGATGAACCAACACGTCGGCATATTTTGAAGCGCCTGTCTCAATCGCTTCATGCAGAAGGATGTCTCGCCTTGGGTTCCTCCGAGACGCTTTTGGCGAATGATATGCCTGGACAGACCTGGACTTCTCTTGGTGCCGGTCTGTGGAAACGAGTCTCCTCAAGTGTTGAATCTCGATCGACTCTCATGGGACGAGAAAAGAGCTGGACATAAAAAACCCCGCCAAGGCGGGGTTTTTCTAAGATCTTCCATCACGTAATGGATCAAGCTGGTATCCGCTCATCATTTTCGCTGGGCTCGCGCAGCACATAGCCTCGCCCCCAGACGGTTTCGATATAATTGCGACCCTCGCTCGCATTCGCCAGTTTTTTGCGCAATTTGCAGATGAAGACGTCAATGATCTTCAGTTCCGGTTCATCCATCCCGCCATAAAGATGGTTGAGGAACATTTCCTTGGTTAAGGTCGTGCCCTTGCGCAGGGAAAGCAATTCCAGCATTTGATATTCTTTGCCGGTCAAATGAACGCGCGATCCTGTCACTTCCACAGTCTTTTGATCAAGGTTGACGATCAGATCTCCCGTTGTGATCACTGATTGTGCATGGCCCTTTGAGCGGCGCACAATGGCATGAATGCGGGCAACAAGTTCATCCTTGTGGAAGGGCTTTGTGAGATAGTCGTCCGCGCCAAAGCCAAGCCCCTTCACCTTGTCTTCTATTCCGGCAAGACCGGATAAAATCAAAATGGGTGTCTTCACCTTAGCTACGCGCAAGGAGCGCAGCACTTCATAACCGGACATGTCCGGCAGATTAAGGTCGAGCAGGATAATGTCGTAATCATACAATTTTCCAAGATCTATACCTTCCTCGCCAAGGTCGGTTGTATAGACGTTGAAATTCTCCGACTTGAGCATCAATTCAATGCTCTGCGCTGTGGCGCGGTCATCTTCAATCAGTAATACGCGCATGTCAGGTCCCCACCTTAGCTTCTAGGCTCACGACGCGATGAACTCTTCGCAACGCTGGCCTGGAGCGCGGTTCGCTATAGGCTAAATTCACGGCATTCCAGCTCTTTAAATCTTAAGCTCCGAATGCTTAACAAAATATGATTCTTTCTGGCAAGCCCCACGAAAGCTTTCGGAAAAATTCGTTAAGCCCCTGAAAAATACACAAAAAATTGACTACATTTCTTAAAGCAAAACATTAAGAAATGTGGTTAAGTGACTCATAGGACTCGCTCGAATCCCCCGGTGTCGCCAGCTGGCGTCCTTGGTCTTCAGGAGGGCATTCTTAACGAAGAGCCTTAATCAATCGTTAGCGGCGAAGCGAATTGAGCCTCTTTATGCAAAAAAATACCGAATCAATCCCGAGACTTGATTCGCTCCCATTCATCCTGGGCTCAGACAAGGGCAGTTAAACCTCACTTAAGTATGCCGATAGGGTGTCCCGCCTAGGGCAGATCCGAGCAGGGCAAGTTAAGCCATTTGCAAGGGCTCGGGTGCTAATTTTCCCCCATGAGGTTTGATCATGCATTTGAGTGAAACATCACACATCAAGGGGGTGCGCATGATGCACCCCATCGGTCGCATAAGCGCAACCTCGCATTGGTTCGCTTCTCTTGATGCCCCCGCGGAGGCGAGGGAGCGCCAGCTGGCGCTGGAGCGCCTTATGCGTGAAGCGCAGGATTATGAGGCAGACGCGCTCATCGAAGTTGAATTTGCCAAAGATCTGATTGCCATCTGCGATCTGGCCAGCCGAATCCTACATCGCATAACCGCCAGGGCTGTCGCTGTGCGCATTGCAGCTTGAAAAATCGTCTTAGAGAGAATCCGATGCTGCCAATTGTGCAGCCTGGTGTTCGGTTATTAATGGCTCGATAATTTCATCGAGCGCTTCACCTGTAATCACCTTATCAAGCTTATAGAGCGTCAGGTTAATGCGGTGATCTGTCACGCGTCCTTGCGGAAAATTATAAGTCCGAATTCGCTCGGAACGATCACCCGACCCAACTTGCGCTTTGCGATTGGCGGCGCGTTCTGCATCAAGTTTTTGGCGTTGTGAATCATAGAGGCGTGATTTGAGGAGCATCATCGCTCTAGCACGATTTTTATGTTGCGAGCGTTCATCCTGCACAAATACAATCGTATTCGTCGGCACATGGGTGATGCGAATGGCCGATTCAGTTTTATTAACATGCTGGCCGCCTGCACCTTGCGCTCGCATTGTGTCAATCTTCAGATCGCTCTCATTGATCTCAATATCGACATCACTGGCTTCTGGAAGGACAGCTACGGTTGCAGCAGAGGTGTGAATACGCCCTTGTGTTTCTGTTGTTGGAACGCGCTGCACCCTATGCACACCCGATTCAAATTTTAGCTTTGCAAAAACGCCGCGACCATTGATCTGGGCAATGATTTCTTTAAAGCCGCCTGCCGTTCCTTCACTAGCGGATACGAGCTCCATCTTCCAGCCATGCAAATCCGCATATCGTTGATACATGCGATAAAGATCTCCTGCAAAAAGGGAGGCTTCATCACCGCCTGTACCTGCGCGTAATTCGAGAATAGCGCCGCCTTCATCTGCGGCATCCCTCGGCAAGAGCGCCACACGTATTTTTTGTTCCAGGCTTGCAATTATGTTGCTGGCCTCAATTTTTTCAGCCTCGGCCATTTCGCGCATTTCTGCATCAAGGCTGGTATCTGTCAGCATGGATTGCAGACCATCAAAATCAGTTTGCGCATTGCGCCAATCCTTGATCAGCACAACCAGCGCGTCAAGCTCAGCGAGCTCTCGCGATAAGGCCACAAATTCTTGACCACTAATGCCCTCGGCAAGTTTTGCCGAAATTTCATCATGGCGGCGCTGAATGAGATCAAGTTTTTCGACGGGCAGCATGGGATCAATCTAAAAGGAAAAAAGCAAAGAGAGCGGACAATTACAAATAGTCTTGCTATAATTGCACGCCTTTGGCCTCGGCAAAGCCCATCAAATCTTTCCGAATGGAACTGCGCCCATCGGATGTTTGTAGGCTGTTTGTTATAAACTCGCTGATCTCGGCAACATTGAGGCTTAGTGCCATTGCTTTGATGCGTCCCAGTGATGAACCGGTCATGGAAAGACCGCGATAACCAAGACCTATGAGCGCCATGGCTTCAAGCGGTTGTCCGCCGATCTCACCACATAAAGTAACAGGCACAGCATGCGGCTTTGCTTTATCGGTGATCAGCTTAAGGGCCCGCAAAATGGCCGGTGACAGGGGATCAAAGCGCGTCGAAACACGAGGATTGTCGCGATCAGCTGCAAACATATATTGAACCAGATCATTCGATCCTACCGAGAGGAAATCGACGCGTGTAAGAAATTCATCCAATTGCCAAAGCACGGAGGGAACCTCCACCATAATCCCCAGTTTCAAATCCTTGGGTGGCGGATAGCCATGGCGTTCTTGATGCGCAAGTTCACGCTCAACAATGTCTTTGGCCGCATCAAATTCAGCAACTTGTGCAATCATGGGAAACATAATGCGCAAATTGCGGCCTGCACTGGCCCGCAGCATGGCGCGCACTTGTGTGCGCAACAAAGCTGGCCGATCAAGTCCAATGCGAATGGCGCGCCAGCCCAAAGCTGGATTCTCTTCTTCAAATGTCGCCATATAGGGCAGGATTTTATCGCCGCCTATGTCCAATGTGCGGAAGGTCACGGGGCGATCTTCCATCGTATCCATTACAGATTTGTAGAAAGCCAATTGCGTGCTCATGCGCGGAAATTGCGGCACGATCATGAATTGTAATTCAGTACGAAAGAGGCCAATCGATAAAGCGCCTGTTTCTTGCACATGCGGCAGATCAATCAACAGGCCGGCATTCATGTGCAGATCAATCGATACGCCATCGCGTGTAATTGCAGGCACATCTTTGAGCTTGCGATATTGCTCTTGACGTCTGGCCCGCAAACGGGCCTTTTCACCATAGGCCGCCTCAACATCGCCTTGAGGTCGGATATGAGTAATGCCGGATGTGCCATCCACAATGATGGAATCGCCCCGTTCAGCCAGATCTGTGACATTGGGTACTTCACCCACAGCGGGAATACCCAGAGCCCGCGCAATGATTGCTACATGGCTTGATGGCCCGCCGTCTTCCAGAACCAGTCCGCGCAATTTTTTGCGATCATATTCAAGCAGAGCTGCCGGCCCCATGGTGCGAGCAACAATAATCGCATTGTCGGGCAAGGCATCTTGTGCAACGACAAAAACTTGGCCTGTCAATTGATGCAAAAGCCGATTGGCAAGATCATCCAGATCATGCAGCCTTTCACGCAAATAAGGATCCGTGCTGCGTTGTAATTTGGCACGCGTGTCATTCTGCACACGTTCGACGGCAGCCTCCGCCGTCAAGCCCGAACGAATGGCTTCCTTCAGGCGCCGTGTCCAGCCGCGGTCATTGACCAGCATGCGCACAGATTCGAGCACCTCACGATGTTCGCCCGCGCCCGCATCAGCACCAATTTCAATCAGCCGATCTATATTCGCCCGCACGGCCTCAATGGCTTCTGTCAGGCGCTTTTCTTCACGTCCGAGATCTTCAGCAATCAATTGGGTGATAATGATGCGCGGCTCATGCAAAACAACATGACCAAGCCCAATCCCGTCAGCCACAGGCAATCCCTGCACAGACATGGGCCCTTTAATGGCAATTTCATTGCCGGGCCGAACAATAGATTGCAATTCACCCGAAGCCACCAATTCGGCCAACAGCATGGCCGTGGTTTGCATTGCTTCGATTTCTTCTTCGGAATAAGAGCGCCGCGCTTTATTTTGAACGACAAGCACGCCAAGCGTATTGCCGCCTCGCAATACCGGCACGCCTAGAAAGGAATGATAGATTTCTTCGCCTGTCTCCGGCTTGTAGGAGAAGGAGGGGTGAGTTTGCGCATCTGACAGGGCCAAAGGTTCGGCTGTCTCGGCAATAAGACCCACCAGACCTTCCCCCGCCAGCATTGTGGTCAAATGCACAGCTTCGCGATTCAAGCCTTCTGTGGCGAAGAGTTCGAGTCTGCGGTCAGAGCGCAAGACATAAAGCGAACAGACTTCCGCCACCATATTGGCGGCAATATGGATCACGATTTTATCGAGGCGGGCCTGGGCATGGATCGGCTCGGCCATGACTTCGCGCAACCTGCGCAGAAGCAGGCGCGGACCGCCAAGCGCGGCACGGGCAGGGCGTTCCTGTTCAGCCATTGGGGCCTCGAAGCTCGCCAGGCGGAGCTTAATCGCAAACAGCGGAGAGAGTCCGCCAGTTCACTTCTGGTATAGCGAATGGCTTGACCGGCCTGCAAGCAGATCTGCCCTAAACAGCAAGTGGAAGGGACTTATCGGGTCAAAAAACGCGGACGGCAGCTGGCAAGTCTGTCTCAAGCTGCGATAAAGCCATAAAATGGCACTCAGGCTATTTGCACAGCCCCTGAGGGGAGGTGATTCGGGTCAGGCCCCGAATCACAATGCTTCTTCAGATTTCGTCGCAGATCGGATTGCGCAAAACGCCAACGCCGCTGACTTCCACTTCGATAATATCGCCGGGCTTCATCCAGAGTGGTGGCTTTCGCGCACCCCCTACACCGCCAGGCGTGCCTGTGGCGATCACATCGCCAGGCATAAGAGGGGTAAAGATTGAAGCATAGGCAATGATCTCTTCGATCGAGAACATCAGATCCTCGATCAAAGTATCCTGCACTTTATTGCCGTTGAGCTTGGTGGTCAGGCGCATGGCGCGCGGATTGGCGATCTCATCGGCTGTTACCAGCCAGGGCCCAAAAGCTCCGCTGCGGTAAAAATTCTTGCCCGGCGTATATTGCTGGGTATGGCGCTGATAATCGCGCACCGAGCCATCATTATAGATTGAATAGCCGGCCACGCATTCCATCGCCTTCTCTTTGGGAATGTGACGACCGCCCTTGCCAATCACAATCGCCAGCTCACCTTCAAAGTCATAACGCTCGGAGGCTTTCGGGCGGATCATGGGTTCAAGATGCCCCACATGCGAATTGGGCATGCGCAGGAATAAAGTGGGATGTTCTTCGGATGTGCGGCCAAGCTCAGCCAAATGGGCGCGATAGTTCAGGCCGACGCAGATATATTTTTCAGCATTAGGTATGACGGGCAGAAATGTCACGAGAGCTGTCGAGAAATCAGCCTTAGCCCCGCGCAATATCTCGCGCGCATCATCAAGGCCGTCACCTTCCAGCAAAGATTTGAGATCGGGATAGACATCGCCCATGCGGCGGCCCAGATCGATAATGCCATCATCCGTGATGGCGCCATAACTCTCTTCATTGCGATATAGATAGGTTGCGAGTTTCATGACAGCTGCTTTCCAACGCTTTGATCAGGATCAGCCCGAATAGATGAACATCTAAACGGACTGATCTGGCTTAAGAGTGTCCTTGAGGGAAGGTCAAATCATTTTGTGCTAATGCGCCCTTCAATTTTTGATGTGATTGTGCCGATTTTACGGGCATAGGCCATCACATCATTGGCAATGAGTTTGTCACCTGTATCACCTGTGGCATTGGGGTCGGCCAGTGTCGTATAGCCATCGCCACCGCGCACCATGAAATCATTGGTGGCAACAGAATAGACACGCGCTTCGTCAAGCGGCTTGCCATCCACTTCGATGGATTTGACACGCGAGCCAGCCGGTGCGCTGAGATCGGCAACGATTTTCACGCCCGACACTTGCGGAAAGCGTCCTGCCTTCTGTTCAACTTGGGACAGGCCATTCTCAATTGCAGCGCGAACAGCCTTGCCGCTGACTTTTGTCACAGTGGATTTATTGCCAAAAGGAAGTTCAGCCAGAATATCCCGGCGTGTCAGCGTATCGCCAATTTTGTATTCTTTATTGGCGCGAATGCCGCCACCATTGACAATACCGATTTCGGCATTGTTTTGAATGCGCACCGCATCGGCGATCAAATTACCTATGGCCGCTTCACCGCCACGCACAGTGGCCGAGCGACTATCAAGCGGGGCTTCAATTTTGGCAACGCTGACATCGAGCTCGCGGCTGAGTTCGGATTCATAGGCTTTCTCCTTTTGCAGCATTTCTGGATCAGGCGTTACATCCGCTGTGTCAAACACCCGATAGGTTGGCCACCAGGAAACAGTGCGGGCCGCGCCCTCACCCTTGATGGTAACTTTCACATCGACAGCGACGACATAATTGGCGTCTTCACCCGATTCTGTCAGAGCCGTGCGGCCGTCAAAATCAATGTGCAGATCATGATTATGCCCCGAGAGAATAATATCGGCTGCTTTGGCCGCCATCAGCTTCTGGCCGGTTTCCTTATCAGCATGCACGACTGCCACTGTAATATCCGCGCCCTGATCTTTGAGTGCTTTGGTCGCAGCGGCAACAGTTGCAACAGTGGGAGCGAACTTCAGCGGACCCGAGCTCGATAACGCAGGTGTGTTTTCCAGCGCAGAGCCGACAATCCCAATCTTGATGCCCTCTCTTTCAATGATCATGCTATCCTTATGACGCGGCAAAATGCTGCCATCACCATCGCGCACATTGGCTGCCAGAAACTGGAAATTAGCTTCACCCACACGCTTGAGATAAACATCGCGACCGAAGTCAAATTCATGATTGCCTGGCACTAGCACATCAGGGGGAATCGTGTTGAACAGCGAAATCATATGCTGGCCCTGATCAAAACCGGACATCAGGCTAGGGCTGATCGTGTCACCAGCATGGGCGAAGATCACATTCTTTGATTTGGCGCGTTCCGCTTTGACAATCGCGGCCAATCGCGCCATGCCGCCACGACCCGCCTGCTCGCTCATCTGGTAGATATCATTGGTCAATACAAAGGTTAGCTTGACCGGATCAGCCGCAAAAGCGCTGATCGGGGCGCATAAGGCCCCTAAAGAGAGGGCCAGCGCCCCCAGAATGTGGCGACGGGCAGGCGAATGGTTAGCTAACAAACGCGGCATTGTCTTTCTCCATAAAAAACTTCTGCACCATGCCAATCTCCGGCAGGGCATGCAAGCCAAGTCAAAGCTGAAAATTGAATATATCTCAGCTATTAAGGCCTAATCGTCATCCAAAGGCCAAGGTCAGCGTAAACTGTTCTGATGGCTGAGGCTTAGGCTCATAACAGGCTTGTTTCTCCGCGTCAGGCCTGCGAGAGAATGGATCCGACAGGAGACCTTAATGAAGCCCGATCAGTCCAGTGCCCAATCTGCGCCTCAGAACGAGCGGCCGGCTAACCATCCTCGTGTCCTCAATGGCAGAATTGGCGTTCTTTTGGTCAATCTGGGCACGCCTGATGGCACGGATTATTGGTCGATGCGTCGCTATCTGAAGGAATTTCTCTCCGATCGGCGGGTGATCGAGACGCCGCGTGTGATTTGGTGGTTCATACTCAATCTCATTATTCTGACTGTGCGCCCTGGACGGTCAGGCAAAAAATATGAAACGATCTGGGATCATGAGCGCAATGAAAGCCCGCTCAAAACCATTACTCGTCACCAAGCAGAAAAGCTTGAGCAGAAGATCTTTGAGGGCGCGCTGGGCCAGGGGGGCGAGAAGGTTCAGGTCGACTGGGCCATGCGCTATGGAAACCCCTCGATTCAATCCAGAGTTAAAAACTTGCAAGTTCTTGGTTGTGACCGTCTTCTAATTGTCCCGCTCTATCCTCAATATGCCTCTGCCACCAGTGCGACAGTGTGCGACAAGACATTCGATGCTCTCAAATCCATGCGCTGGCAGCCAAGCATAAGAATTGCGCCGCCTTATTATGATGACCCTGCCTATATTGAGGCTCTGGCGCAATCCGTCCGCATTCATCTGGCTGAGCTTGATTTCGAGCCCGATGTCATTCTGGCTTCTTTTCACGGCATTCCGCAGTCTTATTTTGACAAGGGCGACCCCTATTATTGTCATTGTGCCAAGACCACGCGTCTGCTGGCTCAGGCCCTTAATCTGCCCGCTGACCGGCTCATGATGACCTTCCAATCCAGATTGGGACCAGCCAAATGGCTCGAGCCAGCGACCGAGCCGGTTCTGGAAGATCTCGCCCGGCGCGGCATCCGGAAAGTCGCCGTGCTGACCCCCGGATTCTCTGCTGACTGCCTTGAAACTATTGAAGAAATTGGTGTTGAGGCGCGCCAGACATTTCTGGATGCTGGCGGCACGCATTATACGCGTATTGCCTGTCTGAATGACGGGTCTGAGGGGATGAATGTACTCCTCTCGCTGGTCGAGCGCGAGACCCGCGGCTGGGTCTAGGGGGAGTGTTTGCCTTGCATTTGCAGAATGGGCGCAATAAAAAATATACAACTCTTTGGGTTTTCGAGAAAAAATAGGTTCAACCCAGGCCAAAACTGATCTATTGCTAAAGCTGTCGCCAATAGAATTGTGCATTGCGGACCAAAGTAATTTTCACGGGCGATGACGAATTAAACTGTGCCTTTTGGCGGAATGACTTGCGATGTTATTGAGCAAAGCGCGTTTGGCGTTTCAACAATGTCTCGATGGCGATTTGACCTGGTGCGGTGGCCCGGCAATCAATCCTCAGGACGCCGGTCAAATTCGTCTCGAACAAATCAATGCTGTTTTGCGCTCCACCCCGCTCATGATGGCGGCCAATATACTTACGGCGATTATTCTGGCCTTCTCCCTATCGAACACCGATAGCTATCTGTTTGCCTATATTTGGTCGAGCCTGATCTGCGCTATGGCGGCTTGGGGCTATTATGGTGTGTACCGCAATCGCGCAGTTACACCGCGCAAGGGCGCGTCAACGCGGGCCATGAGGAGATTAACGTTCAACGTTTCAGTGCTGGCCTTTTTATGGGCCTTGGCACCCGGCGTGTTGATGACCGAGCATAGCGAAGGTGTGCGCATCACTGTCTCCTGTCTATTGGCGGGTCTGATGTCGGGTGGCTTTGCTTTGGCTACAGTGCCTGCTGCCATGCTGTCGTTTGAAATTATTCTCTTTACCGGCTCTATGATCGGCCTTGCACGACATGGCGAAATGATCGATCTGATAATAGCAAGCCTCTTGCTCATTTACACATTGGTTGTGATCCGCACAGCTTTGATGCGCGCCGTAATGGTGGTTGAGAATGTCGTGAGCCGCATTGAAGGCGAGCGCCAGCGCGAGACCATCCAATTGCTGCTGGGTGAGTTTGAGGAAAATGCCAGCGACTGGCTTTGGCAGCTGGATCAGGACTTACGCCTTACGCATGCTTCGACCCGCTTTCTGACTCTCATGGGCCTGCCCTTGGAAGAATTGCAAGGGCTGATCTGGCGAGATGTGCTCACGCCTGGCGTGCGTTATCTCGATTATGCCGAGCGTAGCTCTTCGGCTGAATTGGCAAGGCTTTTGCTGGAACAAAAACCATTTCGCGATCTCATCATCGCTGTCCAGATGAATGGTGAAACGCGGTGGTGGTCGCTGACAGGCAAGCCAATGCGTGATGACGTCGGCGACTTCATTGGGTTCAGAGGATTTGGCAAGGATGTCACTGCAACCAAGCGGGCCGAAAATAATGTGGAACGCATGGGCAAATTTGATCTGCTGACAGGGCTGCCCAACCGTCGCCACTTCATCGAAGCGCTCACCAATGCGCTCAAGCTCTATAACGAACAGCAACGCAATTTTGCTTTACTGAGCATTGATGTGCATCGCTTCCGTCAGATCAATCTGCAATTTGGCCGCAGACAGGGTGATGAAATTCTCCGCCAGATTGCTCAAAAACTCGCTGCCTGTTTGCGGGATGGAGATATGCTTGCCAGACTTGGAGGCGAGCATTTTGCCGTCATTCGCTCAGGTATTCTGGAAAATGAAGATGTGGATATTTTGGCAGCTGTTATGGAGCAAAGCGTCAATACGCCTCTCGATGGGCTGCCTGCGACAACCAAATGTGAAATCGTTCTAGGCATTGTCATGGCAAGTGCGGCACCCTCTGATGCAGAGACAATGCTGGAATATGCTGATCTTGCTCTGGAAGATGCCAAGCTCGCTGGACCTGGATCCTTCCGCTATTTTACCTCACAAATGAGTCAGGTTCGGCGCGATCGTCGCCAACTGGAAATTGATCTGCGCGATGCCATTACACGCGGAGAATTCGAGCTCGATTGGCAAGCGGCTCACCGATTAAGCGATGGGGCTATTCTCTGGCAGGATGCTGAGCT
>OMIJ01000058.1 GCA_900299065.1 Hyphomicrobiales bacterium | reverse complement strand
GCATAATGATTTGCCTGTGCCGCAAGCGCTTCTTTTGTTTGTGCTGAGAGGATCAAAAATTCTGGTGCGACTTTGCTATCATTTCTGATGGAGGGCAATTCTGCCTTCTCGGGCTCGCGCATCACCACATGCGCATTTGTACCGCCAAAACCAAATGATGAAACACCGCAATGCAGGATTGTCTGAGGCCCTGCCAATTCGAGATTGTCTTGTGCGGTTTCGACATTCAGCTGATCAAAATCAATCAAGGGATTGCGTTGATCCAGATGCAATGTGCGCGGCAAGAGGCGATGCTCCATCGCCAAAATCGCTTTAAATGCGCCAGCCAATCCTGATGCGGGTTCCAGATGGCCAATGTTGGATTTCACCGAGCCAATTGGCAATGCGTTTTGTCGTTTCTGGCCCAGCGCCTCGCCAATCGCTTGCGCTTCGGCAGGATCGCCCACACGTGTGCCCGTGCCATGCGCTTCAACAAAGGCTAGGCGCGCAGGATCAAGTTTGATCTCGCCATAAACCCGATCAAGCAGGGCCTTCTGTCCCGCCGCCGAAGGCAATGAAATGCCGGATGTGCGCCCGTCGGAATTGACGCCATTGCCAAGCACTATGGCCCTTGGTGTCAATTGCCTGGCTTTGGCACTATCCGCCCGCATGATGACAAAGGCCACAGCGCCTTCTGCGCGCACATAGCCATCGCCCTGCGCCGAGAAGGGCCGACACAGGCCAGTTGGCGAGAGCATAGAGGCGCGCGAAAAGCCGATGAAAGATCCCGGCGACAAAAGCAGATTAACGCCTGCCACAACGGCCATATCAATCTGCCCGCTATCGACAGCATCAATGGCTTGTGAAAAAGCAACCAGCGAAGATGAACAGGCTGTATCAACCGTAAAGCTCGGGCCGCGCCAGTCGAAAATATAAGACAGGCGGTTGGAGACGATCGACAAAGTATTGCCGGTCATGAAATGGCTTTCAATCGAAGCCGGATCCGTCATATGCAGATTGCCATAATCAAGGCTTGAGGCCCCGACATAGACACCAACGTCCTGACCGGCGAGCGAAGAAGGCTTGAGCCCGGCATCTTCCAGCGCTTCCCAGACAACTTCCATCAGCAGGCGTTGTTGCGGATCAATCTGCCGTGCTTCGCGGGGTGAAATGCCAAAGACGCTAGGGTCGAAAGAAAAGGGATCGTCGAGATAGCCACCAGCAAAACTATAGCTGAACCCCGGCTCGGTCATGCGCGGATGCAAATAGCGTTCGGGCCGCCAGCGCCCCTGCGGCAAGGGGCCAACAGTGCAGCGACCATTCTTCAGCAGTGACCAGAAGTCTTGTTCATTGCGGGCACCTGGCAGACGGCAGGCAGCTCCGATCAATGCCGCTTTGGCTTTGGGATTAATGTTATAGCCAGAGGGATCAATCTTCATGGGTCAGCCCGTCTCCTGATCCTTTTGCCGCAAGCTGCTCGGGTCAATGCTTTTGAGCGCAAGGTAAAATCGAAATTCCAAGGATTAGAAATAGATGTCTCTAGCTTAGCCAATTATTAAAACACTTTTTCTTCTACCCCCTCGTTTCGGTGAGGGCAAGCTTTTGCTTGGCAATAAAACCTCTGGTCCGGACCCTAATTTGCCAGAACCATGGCGGCCTGGCTGGATCTGAGGCTTCGGCCTTTCAGGCTCGAAGTCGTGCCTGAATATAAAAACCCCGGAGCTTGCGCTCCGGGGTTTCTTCAAATCCTGATGAAAGGATTAGAAAGTGCGGTCGATACGCAGACGGCCAGTCCAGCCGCTGTTGTTCGAGTTAGCTGTAACCAGCGTGTTCGGAGCGCCGGCGACAACAGTCTGGAACTTCAGCTTGTTGGCGATGTAGTCAGCTTCGACGCCAATGTCGAGGTTCTTGGCGGGCGACCAAATCAGGTTTGCGCCAGCGATGTAGTACACCGCATTGCCAATCTGAGCTATACCAACATTGCCAGCTGTCAACGGATCGATAGTTGGTGAAGTGAATGCGTTATACGAGAAGTTGAAGTTCGAACGCAGGCTGGGTGTCCAGTAGTGCGTGAAGATCGCGCCTGTGTTCAGAACCTTGGTAGCGGAGTAGTTGTTTGTGACAATGCCGCCAACAGTTGTTGTAGAAGTCAGCAGATAGTTGCTTGGATACCAGAGAACTCCACCCAGACCGCGGCTGATGCCTGTATCCGAGCAAGATGTGTAGTTCGAGCAACCGGAGACTTCACCCCACATGCCCTGAGCATAGCTGATCGTGGCATTGATCTGATCGCCAGCAGCGAGCTGCGGCAGGTTCAGACGACCGCCGAGACCAATTGCATAACCGGTCTTAGCAGAAGCGCCAGAGTAAAGCTGGTTAGCAGCAAGAATGTTGGTGGTCACAACGCCGGCATTGGTGGCATTGTTTGTGGCGAATGTGTTGTTGCCGATCGCGCCAGAGAGCTGCAGGAAGCCCCATGACTGGTCGAGACGAACGTTGCCAACCAATTATAGGCTGTGTCGGGACGCGACACATAGGTGAAGCCTGCAACACCGTTAGAGCCAGTAAAGTCTGAGCGAGCTTCCAAACCTAGAGAAGCCGACCAGCCGCCACCTGTCTCTTATACACATCTCCGAGCCCACGAGACGCTACGCTATCTCGTATGCCGTC
>OMIJ01000057.1 GCA_900299065.1 Hyphomicrobiales bacterium | reverse complement strand
TGATGATCATGCTTCATGCGCTTGGCGCGATACATAGCGCGATCTGCCAATTCAATAATCATATGCTTTTGTGTAACATCGCGTGGATAGGCCACACTGCCAATGCTGACGGTCAGAGAAAATAATTTACTCTCTATCTCAATCGGCTCGCGAATTCTGATCTGCAGACGTGCAATGAGATCATCGACATCCTGCTGATGCTCAAAATCATCAATCAGCACGGCAAATTCATCGCCGCCCAATCGCGCAACCACATCTTCAACCCGCAGGGCTTCGCGCATGCGCTCTGCCATACGTGCTAATAAAACATCGCCCAGACGATGGCCGTGATCATCGTTGATTTTCTTAAATCCATTAAAATCGAGATAGAGCAAAGCCAATTGCCCACCATGGCGATCGATACGCGCTGTGGCCTGTTGCAATCTCTGCTGCATATAGCGGGCATTGGAGAGGCCTGTGAGCTGATCAATATTGACCAATTCAGCCAATTGCTCCCGCTCCTGATCGCGTTGCCGCCGCAGCAGAAGATTGGCGCGATCATAGACAAAGAAAGACAGTATCACGATCAGGAATGTGGCGGTGAGGACGATCACCTGATTGAGATTGTGCTTTTCCGGCAAGGAGTAATTAGGTAATTGCCAACCTGTCCATTCGGAAAAAAGCCATTGCGCCAGCGCCAGAGTAAACAGGCCCGCGGCCATGCGTCCGCCCGCTTTGCCGCCACACAGGCAATAAGTCAAAGCTGTGGGGATGATCAATGTTGGCGAGGCAACAGACGACGGAAAGCCGCCGGTCATGGCAATCGAAAACAAGATGGCCAGACTGGCTGATGTCAAAGTAATGGCGCGCGCCAGACGATAACGCCCCGAGGTCAAAACCCAAACGCTGTAGAGCAACAGCGTGAATAAAATGCTGACCAAAGCACCAAACAGGCCTTTGCCGAAAGGCAGAACCAGCAAATCGCCAAACCAGTAATAGAAAATCAGAAAACCAAAGAGGAAGATATTTTCGACAATCAGAGTTTGCAGCAAAATGGTGGCGGGGAATGCATCCTCGCTTTGCAAGTCAATATGCCGCGCCATGCGCTCGAACAAAATGCCGAACGGCGCAGACATAAATTGGCTGAAGTGGGGACGGCCAGAGGCCAGCATGAACAAGCCCTAATCAAAATGAATTGAAATACGAATATTTGTAATGGTTTAAACTCAAAATACAGCGCTGGGGCGCCAATGAGTCGCAGATTACACAAAGTCCATACGAAAAGCCAACTCCTGCTTGATCAGCCCAAGTCTGAGATGGCCAGATGGGCCTGATTTTGCTCGAGGCCGCAAAGCCCTATAGTGAAAGACTGATTCTGGCTTAATGGCCGGCCGATTGTTTTGGTTGGGCCGCAAAGCCGATTATCTTGGAACGCGCCTTGGTCACTCCCTCCAAAGACCCAGCTCACCCGCGTATGATTTCCCCCGACAGGCTCGACGGGGATATTGATGCTTCTTTGCGCCCGCTCAGCCTGATGGATTTTACTGGGCAGGAAGCCGCCAGAAAGAATCTCAAAGTCTTTATCGAGGCGGCCAAAGCCCGCAAGGATGCGCTGGACCATGTGTTGCTGGTTGGCCCGCCCGGCCTTGGCAAGACAACTTTGGCGCAGATTGTGGCGCGCGAACTGGGCGTAAATTTCCGCTCCACCTCAGGTCCGGTGATTGCCAAAGCGGGCGATCTGGCCGCCCAGCTGACCAATCTCGAAGACCGTGATGTGCTGTTCATTGACGAAATCCATCGTCTTAATCCGGCGGTTGAAGAAATTCTCTATCCGGCGATGGAAGATTTCCAGCTTGATCTCATCATTGGCGAGGGCCCAGCGGCGCGCTCGGTTAAAATCGATCTGGCGAAATTCACGCTTGTTGGCGCCACAACCCGCGCCGGGCTTTTGACCACGCCTTTGCGGGATCGCTTTGGCATTCCGCTGCGCCTGAACTTCTACACGGTCGAAGAATTGGAGAGCATTGTGCAACGTGGTGCGCGTGTTTTGGGTATTGCGATGAATGGCGAGGGTGCCAATGAAATCGCCCGCCGCGCGCGCGGCACACCGCGCATTGCTGGGCGCCTGCTGCGTCGCGTGCGTGATTTCGCCCTTGTCGGCGGCGATGAACTTGTCAATCGCCAAGTAGCTGACAAGGCTTTGTCGCAGCTCGATGTTGATAATATCGGGCTTGATATTATGGATCGGCGCTATCTTGAAATGGTCGCGGTCAATTTTTCTGGCGGGCCTGTAGGCATCGAGACTATTGCTGCGGCTTTGTCGGAACCGCGCGATGCGATTGAGGACATTATCGAGCCTTATTTGCTGCAACAGGGCTTTTTACAACGCACCCCGCGCGGACGTGTGCTGACCGCCAATGCCTTTCGCCATTTGGGCCTGAGCGAGCCAAAACGCGAGACGCCGCAATTTGGTCTTTTCGCGGATGAGGATGATGTATGAAGGAGGCTCGCCTGCATCGGCTGGCCTTGCGTGTCTATTATGAAGACACGGATTTTTCGGGCGCCGTCTATCATGCCAGCTATTTGCGCTTTATGGAGCGCGGGCGCACGGAAATGCTGCGCAGCTGCGGGCTCAATCAGGGCGCGTTGATGGCGGGACAGGAGGGCGAGGCCTATGGCTTTGTCGTGCGCGATATGCAGATCAGCTTTCTCAAGCCCGCCCGCATGGATGATTGGCTGGAGATCGAGACCACATTACTGGCGCTTGGAGGCGCCTCTTTGGATTTGCAGCAAATCGTCAAACGCGATGGACAAATCCTAACCAAAGCCCATGTGACCATTGCCTGTGTGGCCAGAGGGAAGCCCCTGCGCCTGCCGCAAGCGGTTCGCAAAGCACTTTCACAGAGCTGAAAGCGGCAAATCGGCAGAATCGTAACGCCACATTAACCTTGCTGGAGTCTTAACTCGAAGCAGGCCTGTGGAAGTTTTGAGTCACCTGCCCGCATCGGCCCCAGAAATGACCGAATTGACCCCGATTATCCGAACAATATGGCCTGTTCGGACCATTGAAGGACGAGTTGCATGAACGGAACGGAAATCGCCTCCGCAGCACTGGCAGGCCCCACAGAAGTCTCGCTGTGGAGCATGTTCTGGGGCGCTCATTTTGTCGTCAAACTGGTGATGATTGGGCTATTGGTCGCCTCGGTTTGGTGCTGGGCGATTATCATCAATAAAACCATTCTGTTTTCAAAGACTGACCGCGATATGGACCGCTTTGAAGAAGCCTTCTGGTCAGGCAATTCGCTGGAAGAGCTTTATCAAGGCCTGTCGGCACGCCCGACCATTGCCATGGCCAGCCTGTTCGTTGCGGCGATGCGCGAATGGAAGCGCTCTTTTGCCAATGCCAGCTCGGCATTTATGGGATTGCAGGCCCGTATTGAAAAAGTGCTCGATGTGTCGATTGCCCGCGAAGTTGAAAAGCTGGAATCACAACTCCTTGTTCTGGCCTCTGTGGCCTCTGCAGGCCCCTTTGTGGGGCTGTTTGGCACGGTCTGGGGCATTATGACCTCTTTCCGCTCGATTGCCGCCTCGAAGAATACATCATTGGCCGTTGTGGCACCTGGCATTGCAGAGGCCTTGTTTGCCACGGCCATTGGCCTGTTTGCCGCTATTCCTGCGCTGATTTTCTATAATATTTTGCAAGGCAAGGTCGCTCGCTCGCAAGCGCGCATGGAAAGTTTTGCGGATGAGTTTTCATCCATTCTGTCACGTCAGATCGATCAACATGTCGCATCCGAGCGTGATCGGGCGGCCTGATTGATTTAAGCTGGAGTCCAGTCATGGGCATGTCGGTTTCTTCCGCAGGGCATAAATCAGGGCGCAGGCGGCGCGGCGTACCGCGTTATGGTGCCATGGCCGAAATCAATATGACGCCCTTTATCGATGTGATGCTGGTTTTGCTGATCATTTTCATGGTGGCCGCACCTTTGCTCGCCACCGGTGTACCGATTGATCTGCCCGAGACCAAAGCCGCCGCGCTCAATATTGAAACCAAGCCCATTAGCGTTTCGATTGATGATCATGGCATGCTGAATTTGCTTGATCAGCCTGTGACGATTGAGGCTTTACCAGATCGTTTGCGTGAAATGGCCAAGGGCGGCTTTGACGAGCGCATTTATGTGCGCGGTTCAAAACTGGTCAATTATGGCCGTGTGGCTGAAGTCATGTCTGTCATTACCAGTGCGGGTTATAAAAAGGTCGCATTGGTGACCGAGCCGGAGAAGAAGTGAGCCTGAAGCGGTGAAATTGTCCGCCACAGAACCAGGTATTTTAGTCTCGGGCTTGGCACATGGCGCCATCCTGCTGGTGTCGCTTGTGGCTTTTTCCAGTCCTCCTCCCATGCAAGATATTGAAGAAAGTGTCCCGGTTGAGATTGTCACGAGTTCGCAACTCAATGAAATCATGAAGGGCGAGAAGACCGCACCCAAGCCTGCGGACAAACCCCAGGTCGTCGATAAAGTCTCGGAGGTCACCGAACCCAAGCCGGAGCCCAAAAAGGTCGAAGCCAAGGTGGATGTGCCAACCCCGCCTCCACCTAAGGAAAAGGCCCCCGAGCCAGAGCCCCCCGCGCCATTGCCGCCGCAACGCACGGCCGCCCTTGAGCCAAAACCCGAACCACCAAAACCGGAGCCACCCAAGGTTGAGCCTGCTAAGCCCGAGCCTGCCAAGGCAAAGGCCGAGGACAAGCCGAAGGCCGAGACCATTGAGCAGGCCAAACCCGTGCCCCCGACGCGGCCAAAGCCTGAGGACAAGCCTAAGCCGCCGGAAAAACCCAAGGTTGAAGAAAAACCAAAGCCCGATGCTTTGGCTAAATTGATCGATGCCAAAAAGACTCCCGATGTGCCTAAGCCGCCGGCCAAACCCAAGGCGAATGAACAGACCAGCGACAATCAACGCAAATTTGATGCGGCGAGTTTGAAAAATCTGCTCTCGAAAGAAGAGCAGCAGCAGAAAGCTGCGACCGGCGCGCAGCAAAACCAGACGGCTTCGATTGGTTCGCCAACTGCCAATGCACAGCGCATGTCGCCAACTTTATCGGCGAAACTCGATGGCTTTTTGAAAGAGCGTTATGCTGAATGCTGGGGCGATTCCAGCCTGTGGCTGGGCTTGCGCTATGTGCCGCAGATCAAGGTTCATTTCACACGGGAAGGGATTTTGGGCGGCACGCCAGAATTGCGCAATGCACCCAGTGATCCTAAATTGCGCAGCCTAGCAGAAAGCGCCATGCGCGCTGTGCGCAAATGCAATCCTATGCCTATCCCGGTCGAATTCATGCCCTATTATGATGAGTGGAAGGATCAACTTCTGCGATTCAATCCCGAGGATATGGCTGGATGATGGCCCCAAGGTCGACGTTTCACCTCATTTGCTCTGCAAGGTTTGCGTAAGATGACAAGTCTTTTCTCTCGACGCCAATTCACTTCGGCCCTTGCTGGAGCCTGCCTGCCACATATTGTCTCGAGCCCTTTGCAAGCGCAGGAGCGCACGCTCGACATTCGCCCCGGTGGCACATTCAGGGCTGTGCCCATTGCCATTACCAATTTTGCCGGCGATGCGCAGCAATCGGGAATGATGACAGGACTGATCACCAATAATTTCAAGCGATCGATCTTTCTGCAACCCATCGATGCCAAAGCCTTTGCTGACAAACAGATCAATCCTGATCAAGCCCCTGCAACAGAATTCTGGCGCACGATCAATGCACAATTTGTTGTCACGGGTCGCGTGACACGCAACCCCGATGGCAAGCTGCGCACAGATTTCCGGCTATGGGATATTGCGAGTGGCCAACAGGCGGCGGGCCAGACCTATGTCGCAGATCCTGCCAATGCGCGGCGCATTGGTCACATCATCTCTGATATGATTTTCTCACGCATTACCGGTGAGAAAGGCTTTTTTGATACACGCGTGATCTTTGTCGATGAGAGCGGCAGCAAGGAAGCGCGTCGCAAGCGCATTGGCATTATGGATCAGGATGGCGGTAATGTTAGCTATCTGACCAAGGGCGATGATCTTGTGGTGACACCGCGCTTCTCGCCCTCTTCGCAAGATGTCACTTACATGTCCTTTGGCACGAGTGATCCCAAAGTCTATTTGCTCAACATCGATTCTGGCCAGCGTGAGGTGGTCGGTAATTTTCCCGGCATGACTTTTAGCCCGCGCTTTTCACCCGATGGCCAGCGCATTGTTATGTCTTTGACACAAGGCTCCGCAACCAATCTGTTTGCGATGGATCTTCGCTCGCGCTCAACCATGCGCATTACGGACACACCGGCGATTGATACATCGCCCTGCTATTCACCCGATGGCTCGCAAATTGTGTTTGAATCCGATCGCGGCGGTACGCAGCAGATTTATGTGATGGGCGCCAATGGTGGCGGCGCTAAACGTATTTCCTTCAGCGAGGGGGCGCGTTATTCAACGCCCGTCTGGTCTCCCAAGGGCGATTATATTGCCTTCACACGCCAAAAGGGCGGGGCCTTTGGTATCGGTGTGATGAAGCCCGATGGCTCGGGTGAGCGCATCATCACGGAAGGCTATCACAATGAAGGCCCGACCTGGGCTCCCAATGGGCTTTATCTGATGTTTTT
>OMIJ01000056.1 GCA_900299065.1 Hyphomicrobiales bacterium | reverse complement strand
GGGCTCGGAGATGTGTATAAGAGACAGATGCCGATCAATGAAAAACTAGGTCGGGATGCGGGTGATCGCGTCTTGCAAAGAATGGCTGCGATTGTCACCAATTGCCTGCGCAGTGGCGATTTCGTCTTTCGTCATGGCGGCACAGCTTTTATGGCCATTGTTGTGGAAGTTACACCTGATCAGGCGATGAAAGTGGCGGAAAAAATCCGTTTGGCAGCTCGCAATGAAGCCATCATCCTGGCTGATCTCAAACAGCAGCACGTCACCGTCAGCATTGCTGTTGCACCCTTCGATGGTCATCCAGATTATCAACGTCTGATTGATCGGGCCGAGCATGTATTGGGCAAGGTGCGTGAACTGGGACCAGATCAATGTTTGCTTGAAATGGGCCCTGGCGCAGCCAATCCTTGAATGAGGCTGATTAATCTTCCAAAAGTTGGAGCTGGTGCGCATAATCGCGCCAGCGCGCAACGTAATTGCTGACATTGCGCTCAATACGCTTGATCTCTTCTTCGGTGACGTTGCGCATCACCTTGCCTGGGGCACCCATGACCAGGCTGTTATCGGGAATGTCCTTGCCCTCCGTAATCAGCGCATTAGCGCCTATGATGCAATTACGTCCAATCTTTGCTCCATTGAGAATGGTGGCCCCCATACCCACCAAAGTCCCATCGCCTATGCTGCAGCCATGCAAAGTGACCGAATGACCGATAGTGCAGCGATTGCCAATGATCAGAGGCAGACCCGGATCGACATGCAAAACGCAATTCTCCTGCACATTACTGCCCTCGCCCACAATGATGGGCTCATTATCCGCCCGGATCATGGCACCAAACCAGACGCTGGAGTCCCTTTTGAGATGCACCTGCCCGACAAGCACAGCATTGGGGGCTACCCAGCACTGGCCGGGCTCCAATTGGGGGCGACTATCGCCAAGCGCATAAAGGGGCATGGGATCTCCAGATGAACAATTTCGAGGTTTTGAATAAGTTCCTCTTGGAATAGCATGAGGCTGGCTTTCGGTCAGCCAGCTTCTGGAATTAGGGCCCTTGGTTGTTCCCCGCCCATTCTCTCCTGTGCTTTTCAGACCGCTTTTTCATTGTCAGAATCCGGCTGGTCAGCTAATCGAAGAACAGAGCCCCAGTGTGCCTTTTAAACGGACAGCCCTTATGACTGCACGGATCTATCGCCCCGCCAAAACCGCCACCCAATCGGGGGCAGCCAAGACCCATCGCTGGCTTCTGGAGTTTGAGCGCGAACAAGCCCCCCAGACCGAGCCCCTCATGGGCTGGATCGGCTCGGGCGATACCAGAACACAAGTCAAGCTCTGGTTCGACAGTGCCGAGCAGGCCATTGCCTATGCCCAAAAACACGGCTTGGCCTATCGCCTCGAACAGCCCCATCCCCCCCAGCGCAAGACCATTTCCTATGCGGATAATTTCAAATCCACCCGCATTGGCCAATGGACCCATTGAAGCCATTGGCTTTATAACAGTCTTCAGACGCTCCACCCCGCTTCCGCACAGGCTCTGGCCAAACAAGTCAGACGCCAAATCAGCCAATGACAAAAGCAGCATTCTGTAAATTAGCAGATTTTAACCAAGCCGATTGTATAAAAGCAGATTAAGGCCCCGTAGCTCAGCTGGATTAGAGCAGCCGCCTTCTAAGCGGCAGGTCGCAGGTTCGAGCCCTGCCGGGGTCGCCAGAGCCTAGGCTCAATCCAATCAGCTGGCTCCAAGATTGAGATGCTGCTCAACGCGGCGCAGACGTTCTTCAAATTCACTGATCAGAACACCATGGCCAATTGTCGCGCCATGATAATCAGTCACAGCCCGGCGCAGAGAGAAAATCTGATCGCCCAGGCGCTTTTCCATATTCAGAAGATCACTGGCAACATCCGCCGCCAAATAGTTAAACCGCGAATTGACGTCAGCAAGATCACGTTTGGTTACCATATCAACGCGCATGCTTGTCATTTCAGCACGCCTGGTTGTCATTTCAGCCCGCATTTCGCGCAGCAATATCAAAACAAGATTTTCTGTTTCGCTCATTTGAAAACCTCAAGAGCAGGAAACTTGAATACTCAAACCATCAACTCAACCAAAATAGATTATTTGAACATCAGCACCAATCACATTTCGCCAAAGCCCTGCAAGAGTATAGGATCCGTATCATCCGGCCGGGCGCCTGCGGCTGTCAACATAGCATGCACCTGGCCGCGATGATGGGTCTGGTGATTAAAGAAATGCACAATCAGCCCCCATAATGGCTTTGTGTAATCACATTTCATCAAACCAGAATACCAGCTCAGAGTCCCGCACAGCGCCTGAGCATCAAGCCCGTCAGCCCAATTGATAATGGTCTGATCAAAGGCAATGCGCAATTTTTTAAGCTCTTGCCAATCAGAATAAAACTGGGCGCTTTGCTCGCCTGTCGCTTGCGGCTTTGCGAGACCCACAAAGCGGCTCATCCATTGCTGATCGCCCCATAGCAGATGCGAAAACGTCCCCTGAATGGAACCAAAAAAAGCGCCGCGATCCAATAAGCGTTCAGCTTCATTCAAACCATCAGCGGCAGTATAAAGCGACTGGTTCTGCCATTGGTTATAGCGCGCCATCATGCGCACATAATCGGGAGAAATCATCTCAACCTCAATTGTCAGGACAAGCGATCACCCAATGGCAATCCAAAAAACAAAATCAGTTCAATATATTGGATAAATGGTCGGAGTGGCGGGATTCGAACCCACGACCCCTAGTCCCCCAGACTAGTGCGCTAACCGGGCTGCGCTACACTCCGACTGGGCGTTCTTATAGAGAAGGCAGAAGAGTGACGCAACCAAGCTGGCCGATTTTCCTGCGAAATCTGGATTTGCCAAGCCTCGCGCCCAAAACTCAGGCGGCGGCATTCAAAATTCGGCGACATTCATCAAGCTCTGCCAAAGCCCAGCGCAATTTTGGCCGCACATCTTCGCCCAAATCGTGAGCGTGATGGCCTGAAGACTCCCCGCCGGTAATGGATGGCGCATGGCTGGGAGCTATGAGCTTGTGCACCTGAATGTCAGAGCCAGAAGGGGCATGGATTGTAAAATCCTGCCCAGAGGCTTGATAAGCAGCCTCCGCGTGATCCTGACCCGCCTCCCCCTCATGGCCATTTGAGACAAAAGCCGCAGCCTCACCCCTGTGCAAAGGCGCCTGAAACACAACTTCATCGGAAGCAAGATAATCGCGGGCCCCAGGGCCGGCTAGCGGCCGTGCCCCGCCAGAAAGGGCCAGAGCAATCACCGCTTTCTGGCCATTTTCCTTCAGAAGGCGCTGCACACCCTTGATGGTATAGCCCTCACCATAGAGCAAGTGACGAATAGCCCGCAGAAGTTCAATGTCGTCAGCACGATAAAAGCGCCGCCCCCCGCCACGCTTCATCGGTTTGATCTGGGAAAAGCGAGTTTCCCAAAATCTCAGCACATGTTGAGGAATGTCGAGTTCGATCGCTGCTTCGCTAATGCTGCGAAAGGCGTTGACGTTTTTCTCCATGTCACTGCCCTTATCAAGCCAATATCAACCTTGATAAATCAAACAGGCGCAGGGAACAATTTGAGATCAGTGTATAAAAAGACCTATCCCCAACAGCGTACCGTTAGAAGATGACCCGCCTAGTCCGGTCAAAACTCCAAGAAAACTAACTCAAAAGACCCGGCCAAAGCGACCGGGCTTTCATGCTAGCCATTATTCACTCGATCTTTCAAAATATTCGAGGGTTTGAACACCATCACCCGACGGGGGTAATAGGTACTTCAATCCCGGTCTTGGGATTGCGCCCTATGCGCTCGCCTTTGGAGCGAACAAGGAAAGAGCCAAAGGAGGACAATTTCACATTTTCGCCGCGAGTCACCGCCTCGGAAATCTCATCGAGCACGAGCTCGACAAGCGAAGAAGATTCAGAGCGAGACAATCCGACCTGACGCATGACAGCATCGGTCAGATCAGAGCGAGTGACAGTCTTACCATTGGGTGCGTGATTGACCAATTTGTCCATGAGAATGAATCCAATAATGAATAAAAAATAAAAAAATTTACGAACATATCTATATCAAACACAATGTTGATTTTTGTCAAATGCTGATTAGCCGCTCAACTATCTACCATCTGATAAGCGCAGAGCCCCAAGTGAAGCCGCCACCCATGGCCTCGATCATGACGAGGTCGCCTTGACGAATGCGCCCATCAGCACAGCCGACCGATAGGGCGAGGGGAATTGAAGCGGCAGAAGTATTTCCATGCAATTGAACTGTCTTGATAATTTGATCAGGACGGATACCAAGCTTCTCTGCAGAGGCATCAATAATGCGTTCATTCGCCTGATGCGGAACAAACCATTTCAGATCCTGGGCACTATAACCAGTTGCCGCAAAGGCATCGCTCATCACATCGGTAACCATACCAACAGCATGTTTGAAAACATCCCGACCGGCCATGCGCAAATGACCAATGGTTTGCGTTGTTGATACACCGCCATCAACATAAAGCTTTTCGCGATGCCGCCCATCCGAGCGCAAATGCGTTGTCAATATGCCGCGACCACCCATGGTGCCGCTGGCCTCCTGCGCCTCTAGCACAAGCGCCCCTGCCCCATCACCAAATAACACACATGTCGTGCGATCATTCCAATCGAGCAGACGCGAAAAAGTTTCAGCGCCAATCACCAAAGCACGCTTGTGCGAACCGCTGGTGAGAAATTTATCCGCAGTGGTGACGGCAAACACAAAGCCTGAACACACAGCTTGCAAATCAAAGGCTACACCGCGAGTAATCCCCAAGGCTGCCTGTACCTGTGTTGCACTGGCTGGAAAAGTATAATCTGGAGTTGATGTTGCGAGGATGACTAGATCAATATCTTCGGGCCCAACGCCCGCCGCTTGCATGGCGGCACGCGCGGCTTGGGTTGCGAGCATGGATGTCGTCTCGCCTTCGGCCGCAAAATAACGCTGGCGAATACCGGTGCGTTGAACAATCCATTCATCGCTCGTATCGACGGTCTTTTCCAATTCAGCATTGGTGACGCAGCGTTGCGGCAAATAGGAGCCAACACCCAGAACAACGGATCGCAAATGTTTTGTGTGTGCAGACACGGTTAAATCCCAATCCGAAAAGTCAATTCCTAGCTTTGAACAGAGGGCTCAGCTGCCGGTTGGCGACCATCCTGACTCTGAGCCATCGTATCACGAATCCGTGCAAGCAAATCATGCTGTGCCATTTGATAGGCGATTTCGACAGCGCCACAAAAGCCCAAAGCATCCGCCCCCCCATGGCTTTTAATGACAATGCCATTAAGCCCCAAAAAGACTCCGCCATTGGCGCGCCGTGGATCCATCTTTTGACGCAGTGTTGCAAAAGCCCCGCGCGCCAGAAGATAGCCTATTTTTGAGAGCCATGAACCCGACAGGGCCTCGCGCAGATAAGTACCAATCTGTTTGGCCGTACCCTCTGCCGTTTTCAAGGCAATATTACCGGTGAAGCCTTCTGTCACGACCACATTGACAATACCCTGGCCAATGTCATCGCCTTCGACAAAACCGTGGTAGCTTAAAGACGGAATCTGAGCCTCTCTTAAAATTCGACTGGCCGCCTTCACTTCCTCAATGCCCTTGATCTCTTCAACGCCGACATTGAGCAAACCCACACTGGGACGCGCGACATTCAGCACAATCTGCGCCATGGCTGCGCCCATAATGGCCAGATCAACCAGATGTTGCGCGTCAGCACCAATCGAAGCCCCAACATCCAATACAATGGACTCACCCCGCACATTTGGCCATAAACATGCAATCGCTGGCCGATCTATCGGCGCCATCGTATTCAGACAGACTTTGGACATGGCCATCAGCGCGCCCGTATTTCCGGCTGAAACACTGACATCCGCCTCGCCTTTTTTGATGGCCTCAATCGCCATCCACATGGAAGAGACGCGCAGACCTTTCCTCAAAGCCTGGCTAGGCTTGTCGCCCATATCAATAGCCACGCTGGCATGAATAATCGTGCTGCTGGCAGCAAGCGCTGGATATTGCGCCAGTATAGGCGCCAGAACAGCTTCATCACCGTACAAAATGAAAGAAATGTCAGGATATTTTTGCAGCGCCAGCGCCGCACCCGGCAGCACCACTGTGGGACCGTGATCACCGCCCATGGCATCGAGGGCTATGCGAACGGCTTTCCCCATTGGATCTTGAACTCCCTCATGGGCGCATGCGCCAGCATGGCCAGACTCGCTAACCGCAGGGGACAATAAACGCTTGAATTGGAAACGCAATCCAAAGAAGTGCGCTCCCCACAGTCAGGCTAAGGGCCTGACTTTTTGGGGGGAGTTGAACGCAATCCGGCCAAAACAGAAAAGGGGGAATCCGTTGGCTGCGAATCTGGTTGCAAAGCGGCATGGTCAAATTCAATGCCAGGCTTGCGTGGATAAGGATCCAGCCCCAAAGCGACAAATTCAACACTCACCGCCCCAAGATCAATTTTGCCATCAATGATCGGATCGGGTGGATCTTCATCCATCGAAAGGATCAAGGATTCGGCGATGGCGGCGTCTTCCTTTCCGGGCGCAACAGCACTGTTTTCAGGCGCGAATTTCAAATCAACGGGCTCCGTCACTTCTACTTCGAAGGGCTCGAGGCTCACCCCGCACAGACGCACCAGTCGGGCATGCACCTCGCCTTCAACATGCATGACACTGCGCGCCAGACGCGTCACCTTGAAATGAGCGGTAAGGCTATCAACCGCCTCAACACCAATCATTTGCGCAATAGCCGCCTTCTCCTCAGGCTTGGCTGCAATATCAACTTCAGCTGAACGATCCCGTTGCAATTCAAGCGTATTGAACGTCCGCACAAGGGGATTAGGGCTCGCCGGGACCGATTGGGATCTTTCACGCATGCGCATCAGGCCTTTAGGTAAAGAATTGCTCTGCGCTGGGGAAAGGCGCATGACCTGAAACATAGGATGCCAAAGGCAGGTCCGCCAGTTCATGCGCACAAGCTCTGACATATCTGGTTAAATCAGCTGCAGACAGACCTTCGCCGCCATAGACATTGCGGGTAATAGCTGCCTGCAAAGCCTGATCATCCGGACCTGTCAGAGCCGCCCGATAGGCGGAAGCCCGCCCTAAATAGGATTGCGCCAGCTTTTTCATCTTTTTGGGAATCCCGACATCACTCACCCCGGTTTCCCGCAAGGCAATGTCCAAATGGGCAAAAATGGCATCGGTCAGATCCTGGGCCATTTGCGGGCCAGGTTCAGGATGGGCCGCCAAAGCCATGATGACAGGCGTTGACATGAGGGCCAGACATTCAAATCGGCCCTCCAGACTATCGGCCACCCCCATTCGGGTGAAAAAATAGGGTTGGCGGGCTGCCGCCATGACCTCGCCATGTAGCTGGTCAATGATGCGACTGTTCTGAGAGCCGCGGAAAAATCTGAAAATCATCGGCTCAACCCTTCTCCGATCCTGCCAAGGCTGATTTGCTCGTCTTGCTTTTCATGCCACCGGGGGTTAGGCATCGCAGAGATCGGATGCAAGCAAATTCCGAAAAAGCTATCAAATGGATCGGATCGGCCCTCGGCCTGACTGGAGACACAGATGCAGCGCTCAATTACCTATATAGACAAGCGCACGAAACGAACGGGCCATCTGGTTAAACTCTTGGCCTCTGCTGCCCTGCTGATCAGTCTGGGCGGTTGCTTGTCTTATGATGGTGATGTTCCTCGTGGCTATCAGATCGATGATCAGGCATTGGAAAAGATCAAAGCCGGAACCTCCGCCGAGCAAGTACTTAGCATTATGGGCACACCTTCGACCACCTCAACCATAGGGGGGAGTGCCTGGTATTACATTAGCCAGCAAACGAATCGGCAATTGGCCTTCAGCCGTCAGGAAGTAACGGATCAGCGCGTTCTGGCGATTTATTTCACCAAGGCCAATAAGGTCGAGAGGGTCGCTAATTACGGCATGCAGGACGGCAAATTGTTCGATTTCGTCTCCCGCACAACACCAACGGCGGGTAGCGAGCCCTCTTTCGTGCGCAATGCGATGCAAGGCTTGCTGAAGTTCTGATCTGAACCAAACAAGCCTTTCCTTCAAACCAATAAAAACCCGCTGAGGCATCAGCGGGTTTTTTGTTTAAGGGAGCGGGGGAACCGCTCCCTATCTCATTTGGTTATCTCAGCCGTGGGCCAGAATGGCCAGCAGCAACAAGGCCACAATATTGGTGATCTTGATCGCCGGATTGACGGCCGGACCAGCCGTATCCTTGTAGGGGTCGCCGACAGTATCGCCGGTCACAGAAGCCTTATGCGCATCCGAACCCTTGAGATGCTTGACGCCATCCTGATCGATAAAGCCATCTTCGAAGCTCTTCTTGGCATTATCCCAAGCGCCGCCACCTGATGTCATCGAAATGGCAACGAAAAGGCCATTGACGATCACACCCAGCAACATAGCACCCAGAGCCGCGAAACCCGAAGCCTTGGAACCGGAGATCCAATAGACACCGAAATAAGCAACGAACGGAGCCAGCACAGGCAGCAAGGACGGGACGATCATTTCCTTGATAGCTGCTCGGGTGAGCATGTCCACGGCGCGGCCATAATCAGGACGCTGTGTGCCAGCCATAATGCCAGGCATTTCGCGGAACTGGCGACGCACTTCCACAACCACCGATCCAGCTGCACGACCCACTGCCGTCATGGCAATGCCACCAAACAAATAGGGGATCAGACCACCAAAGATCAGACCAGCCACCACATAGGGGTTGGAGAGATCGAAGGAGACGACACCCATATCCTTGAAGTAAGGCAGACCCGCTTTGGTGAAAGCTGTGAGGTCATTGGTGTAGGCTGCAAAGAGAACCAGCGCGCCCAAACCGGCCGAGCCAATCGCATAGCCCTTGGTCACAGCCTTTGTGGTATTACCAACCGCATCGAGCGCATCAGTTGAATGACGCACTTCCTTGGGCAGGCCAGCCATTTCGGCAATACCACCGGCATTGTCAGTGACCTGTCTCTTATACACATCTCCGAGCCCACGAGACGCTACGCTATCTCGTATG
>OMIJ01000055.1 GCA_900299065.1 Hyphomicrobiales bacterium | reverse complement strand
GTCCATTCACTGACCACAGGGGCGGTGCTGGGTTATCTTCGCCGCCCTTCAAGGATCTCTCATTCCATTGCCTGGCCCCTTGCCGGGACTGTGGCTTCCTGTCATTTTGCTCCAGAATTTCAATAGAGGGGGCTAAAATGGCGAAGGCCTATTGGGTGAGCATGTATCGGAGCATTTCGGATCAGGACAAGCTGGCAGCCTATGCCAAGCTTGCTGGGCCGGCTTTGACTGCCCATGGCGGTCAATTTCTGGCCCGTGGAACGGCAGCCAAAGCCTATGAAGCAGGTGTGCTTGAGCGCACGGTGATCATTGAATTCCCGAGTGTTGACATGGCAGTCGCAGCGCATGATTCACCGGGCTATCAGGCCGCTCTAGCGGCCCTAGATGGCGGTGCCGTGCGCGATTTGCGTATTGTTGAAAGCGCCTGATCAATCCATTTTCCTTAGCACCTCAAGAGACAAATCTTGAACGCGCTCGCGCAATGGGGAGGTCCATGACTCACAAGCTCAAACTCACTTTGGCCTGTGGTGATTATGAAATCGTCCGCGCCTTAAAAGAGGGACAGATTCAGCCTGATGGTATTGAGCTGAACATCCTCACCCGTATGGATTCCAGTACGCGCCATTGGCGGTTTTTGCGCAATCGCGAATTTGATGTCGCAGAACTCTCGTCTTCCTCTTATCTGCTGGCGCGTGATCAGGGCATGCCTTTCGACGCTATTCCGGTCTTTCTGCATCGGCGCTTTCGTCATGGCTTTGCCTTCATCAACACAACCAAAAATATTCGCTCGCCAAAAGATTTGATCGGCAAAAAGATCGGCGTCAAATCCTATCAGGTCAGTGCTATTGTCTGGTTGCGGGGAATTCTCGAGCATGAATATGGCGTGCCGCATAAATCAATCGAATGGTTCTCTGAGATTGATGAAGATGTCGAATTCATTCCTCCAGATGATCTCAAGCTCACCCGCCTCGATGATTCCAAATCCGTCGAGGCCATGCTGGTTGCCGGCGAACTAGATGCCGTCTTGCATCCAGATTTGATTGAACCCTTTATTCACAAGAATCCTGCTGTCGGCAGGCTCTTTACCGATTACAAGGCCGAAGAGCTCAATTATTTCCGCAAGACTAAAATCTTCCCTATCATGCATGTCATGGGATTGCGCCGCGAGATCGTTGAGCAATATCCTTGGGTGCCGGTGGAATTATACAAAGCCTTTGAGGCGGCCAAAGCCATTGGCATGAGGCGCATGGAAAATCCGAGAATTGCACCGCTCGCCTGGTATCGTGAGGCTTGGGAAGAGCAAGAAGAGATTCTGGGTTCTGATCCCTGGGAATATGGTCTGAGCGATCGCAATCGCCACACATTAGAGACCCTGGTTGGTTATTCCTATGAGCAGGGGTTGATGAAGCAGCGCATGGCTCTGGAAGATCTGTTTTTGGACGTCGATCAGGGACGCAAGCGCGGCGGCTTTCGCATTTAAACAAAAGCTTTTGAAAAGGCCATTTGTGACAAAGCTGTAAACCGTGATACCCATGCGCATAGGATCAGCACAGGCAAACAGGAGGATAGGATGACTGTTTTCAAACTAGGAACGAGGCTTGGCTCTTTGGCAATGGTGTCCTGCCTGATTGCGGGCGCATTTCCTGCTTGTGCGCAGGCACCCAATCCATTCAATGGCAAGCCTTTGACCATGATCATCGGCTTTGGTCCTGGCGGTGGTTATGATTCATGGGGCCGTATTCTGGGCCGCCACATTGGCAAGCATCTGCCAGGTAATCCAACCGTTGTGCCTCAAAACATGCCTGGCGCAGGAAGCTTTCAAGCTGCCAGCCATATCTTCAATATTGCGCCCAAGGATGGCACAGTCATGGGCATTATTGCGCGTGATGCGCCTTTGGGTCCGATCACCGGGGCTGAAGGTGCACGCTTTGATCCTGTTCGCTTGTCCTGGATTGGCACACCCACGACAGAAACCAATGTCTGCATAACGACAGCCAAGTCAGGTATTAAAACAGCACAGGATCTGACCGAAAAGACTTTGATCGTGGGTGATACGGGTGCAGGCACAGGCACTCGCTCCTATCCTAAAGCTTTGACGGAAATTCTCGGCATGAAGTTCAAGCTCATCAGCGGTTTTCCCTCCTCTTCCGATGTTTTTCTGGCAATGGAGCGCGGCGAGGTGGATGGCATTTGTGAATCGCTTGATAGTGTGACCGGCAAGCGTCCTAATTGGATTAAGGACAAGGTTGTCACGCTCTTGTTCCAGGGTGGTGCAGAGCCCAATCCTGAACTCAAGGACATTCCCTATGTGCTCGATCTGGCCAAGACGGAGCAACAAAAGGCTGAATTGCGCTTCCTCTATGCTGGCCAAGGCATTGGTCGCCCCTTTGTCGCCCCGCCCGATCTGCCCGCTGATCGTTTGAAAATGCTGCGCGATGCTTTCAATGCGACAATGAAGGATCCTGAATTCATTGAAGAAGTAAAGAAACAAAAACTCGACCTTGAGCCAGAAGATGGTGCTCATCTCGAAGCTTTGATCAAGCAGATTTATGCTACGCCCAAACCAATCGTCGACAAGATTGGCAAGCTCATTCAGTAGAATTACGCAGTCATTAAGCATGAATGCGAGAAGCCCGGCCGAAAAAAAACTCTGGCCGGGCTTGTTTTATAGCAAGCGAGCTCTTATATTTTAATCATCGATATTTGGCCGAAAGACTTGGCCCGCACCAAAGTGCATGACTTGACGACCCCCCGAACATCGATACTTCACCGGCCCGTCTCTGGCGGGCCAGCATTGTTCTATTTAGGAAAGGGTTTCCCATGGCTTCGGGAACCGTAAAATGGTTTAATTCTCAAAAGGGTTATGGCTTCATCCAGCCCGACGATGGTGGTAAGGACGTCTTCGTCCATATCAGCGCTGTCGAGCAGGCTGGTCTGAAAGGTCTCAATGAAGGCCAGAAGATCAACTATGAAGTGCTGACCGATCGTCGTTCGGGCAAGTCATCGGCTGGCAATCTGCGCGCCTGATCGCGCCAGGCTGTATCCAGTTCAGGGCTCCGGTTATGCCGGAGCCCTTTTGTTTTGAAAACATCTTTCATCTTAATGTCGCAGCTCTGGCCATATGGGTTGTCCTGACTTAAGAACAATGCATGGATTTGTTTGCGATGAAGAGCGTGGCTGTCCGCGCTAAGATGAGGCTTGGATGACTTTATCAGATCAAAAGTCACCCGGTGCTTTAGCTGTTTTTCAAAATCGCGATTTTGCGGCCTTTTTTGCCTCGCGTTTGCTATCGTCTCTCTCCTCGCAAATGATCGATGTGGCGGTTGGCTGGCTGGTCTATCAACTGACTGATAGCGCCTTTGCGCTTGGTCTTGTGGGGCTGTGTATTTTTGCTCCCAATCTGATTTTTGCTCTGCTGGCAGGCCATGTGGCAGATCGTTTTGATCGCCGCTTTGTCCTCGTCGTCTGCTATATTCTGATGCTGTCTGCGACTTTTTGTCTGTTCGTGATTGCCTATGAAGGGCGCACACAGGTCGAGCTTATTTTTGCAATAGTCGCTATTTTTGGAACAGCGCGGGCTTTTTCCAATCCAGCGGGTCAGGCGCTGCTTCCCAATCTTGTGTCAAAAGACATGTTCGCGCGCGCAGTCGCAACTACATCTTCCGCCTGGCAGATTGCCACCATTGCCGGCCCGGCCATTGGCGGCTTGCTCTACGGGTTTGGTCCCGAAGTCGTCTTTCTCGTTACCACAATTTTTTATTCAGCCTGTTTGGTTTTTCTCTTGATAATCCGTCCTAGCCTGCGTGTGCGTGCCAAGGAAAAACTGACATGGGATTATCTGACCGCAGGCATGCGTTACATTTGGTCAAATGAAGTCTTGCTCGGTTCGGTATCGCTCGATCTCTTTGCAGTTCTTTTGGGCGGAGCAACGGCGCTTTTACCTATCTATGCGCGCGATATTTTATTTATCGGTCCCTTCGGACTTGGTTTGTTGCGCACAATGCCGGCTGTGGGTGCATTTGTAACGGCGCTGGTCCTGGCGCAATTGCCAGATCTACAAAAGGTTGGCCATAAAATGTTCATCGCTGTTGCCATCTTTGGCCTAGCGACGATTGGCTTTGGCCTTTCAACGAATTTTTATCTCTCCCTCTTCTTTCTGACTATTCTTGGCGCAGCAGATATGGTCAATGTCTTCATTCGCTCTACCATTGTGCAGATTGAAACACCTGATGAAATGCGCGGGCGTGTATCGGCGGTCAATAGTCTGTTCATTGGTGCATCGAATGAGCTGGGCGAATTTGAATCAGGTGTTCTGGCGGGATTTGTGGGCGCTGTTCCGTCTGTCATTATTGGTGGCATTGGCTCTCTGCTGATCACACTTTTATGGGCGCGCTGGTTCCCGAAATTACGCGAGCGCAATCAGCTCAGCAGTTGAAAGACGAACAAATTTTAATCGCTACTTTAAGTAGTATATTGGATGATTAGAACCAAGTAATCACTCAGTAAAAATCTTTTAAAAAATATTTGTTACTCGCTTCGAAGGCTATTGCCTAACAAACTGTTCTCATCGTTTCTATGGGATCAATAGAGTATTGCTGCGTTGGACTGATTCGCTGGGGTCATCAATGCGAAATGAAGATTTGAAATATTTATTCAAAGATATGTCTGGCTGGGCCGAGCCGATCATTGCTGATCAGATTCATGGCTTTTATGGGAACCATCTAAAGAACAATGGGGCGCAGACCAATCAGGCTATTGTTCAACATAGATTGTTCTGGCGTTATCTCTTGGCCGGGCAGGACAAGCTTGCTTTGCATGCCCGCCGGGAATTGCAAAACAAAGCGCGCAGTCAGGGCATTGGGATGGATATTCTCAATGAAGTGGATCATTTGATCCTCGATGAATTGATGAATGTCACAATGTTGCGCTTTCATCGCTCTCCGGCCAATGTCCGAAATTATGGTCGCACCTTTATAGAGATCGCCTCGCAGCTGGCTCAGACGCGTCTGGCAGCTGCCTGAGATCGCTTAAAACAGCTTCACACTCTGGCGTTGAAACGTGTTAGAAGGGCGCATGTCGTTCCTCCTTTTTCCTTCCTGCAGAAGTGTGATTCTGGCATCCTCTCTGACTTGCTATCCCTTCTGGGGTAGGGCATGAGCCGCGTCTGGTCCCCCCAGCAAGATCAGGCACTCAAGGCCGTAGCGAGCTGGCTGCGCACGGGGCGCCCGCAATTGTTCCGCCTGTTTGGCTATGCGGGAACTGGCAAGACCACTTTGGCGCGGCATATTGCCGAAGATGTCTCCGGCAATGTTCTGTTTGCGGCCTTCACAGGCAAAGCGGCAATGGTGCTGCGCTCGAAAGGCTGCACAGATGCCAGAACCATTCACAGTCTGATCTATCGCCCCAAGGATCTTGATAGCGAAGAGCCTTCTTTTGTTATCAATGAGCAAAGCGCTGCGGCCGATGCGAGCCTGATTATCATTGATGAATGCTCCATGGTGGATGAAGTGCTTGGGCGCGATCTTTTGTCCTTTGGCAAGCCGGTGCTGGTGCTAGGAGATCCGGCGCAATTGCCCCCGGTGAAGGGCGGTGGATTTTTTACGGAAGTCGAGCCTGATATCATGCTCACCGAAGTGCACAGACAAGCTGCCGATAATCCCATTATTCGTTTGTCGATGATTGTGCGCGAAGGTGGTGCTCTGGCTCATGGCCAATATGGCGAAAGCAGGATCATCAGCCGCAATCAGATTGACTCTCTTATGGTCACCAAAGCTGATCAGGTTCTTGTTGGCCTCAATCGCACAAGGCGACTTTATAATCAGCGATTGCGCGAGTTGTTTGGGTTTAAGCACGCCTATCCAGAGGCAGGGGATAAGCTCGTCTGCCTGCGCAATGATCAGTCCAAAGGGCTACTCAATGGCGGCCTCTGGATCGTCAAATCACTCTCGGGTCAACGCAATGGTAAATTGCGCATGAGCATTATCCCCGAGGATGATCCCGCGCACAAAGGCCAACGCATTGCCGTTCTGCCGCAATTCTTCGAGGCACAGGAAGAGATTCCCTATTCCTTGCGCAAAGGTTCGGATGAATTTGATTATGGCTATGCGCTCACTGTGCATAAGGCGCAGGGTTCACAATGGGATGATGTCCTGCTCTTTGATGAATCGCGCGCCTTTCGCGAGCATAGTCATCGTTGGCTCTATACAGCCATCACCCGATCAGTCAAACGCATGACCATTGTGGCGTGATCTTTCTCGTCAAACAGATCTATTTAAAACTGCGTGTTTTAGTCGGTAACATGCTATCCTTAAGCCAAGCTTTGACAAGAACTGGCATGGCAATCGTCATCAGCAATAAGCGTCCCAAATGATGCGCGACCGCATAAAGCGGATCAAGGCCAAGTGAAAAGGCTAGCATGGTCATGGCTTCAAAAGCACCGGGCGCAAAAGCGACCATCACAGATCCAAAGGAAATCCCCAGCAGCAAGGAGGTCAGCTCGGCAAAAATTGTCGCAACAACCAAAGTCACGACGATGGATCCAATGGCGGCACCCATCATACTGCCTAATGTTTTCCATTGAAAACCAACAAAGCGCGATCCAATCCAGCTGCCGATCATCATTTGACTGAAAAACATCATAATGTCAGGAGGTCTGCCAGGCGCTATGCCCAATCCATGGATTGTGCCCGACACCAGCATCACGCCCAGAAACATGCCGCCAGCCAATTTGCGGCGATCAAGAAAATGACCAAAGGCAATACCCGGAATGAGGATCAAAGCTATGACAGAGTAGGAATCGACTGCGTGAATGCCCGGTGTTGCCAAATGCACGCCTGCCCCAGAGACAACAATCGGCAAGATCACCATGAGAAAGGACACGCGAAACATCTGCACAATCACTATGCGCGGAATATCTGCATTGGTGACAGCAGCAATGCTCAGCGCCGATGAAAATCCGCCTGGCGTTGAGGACAAGAGGGACGTTGCTTTGTTCCAGCCATAAAAGCGCATCAGATATAAGGTGGACGCTCCGGTCACTGCCAGGGCGCTGATCGACATCATCACAAGGCTGAGGGGATAGGTCGCGATCCCACGTAATGTCTCAGGCGTCACAGCCGAGCCGATCGACACACCCGAAAAGATGAGTGCTGTCAGGCGCAGAATAGTGCCAATGGAAGTGGCCCAGCCTGGCACAGAAAAAAGGGCGACCGCCGCCATGGATCCGGACATGACCCCGCCAGGCACGTCAGCAAGGCGAAACAATAATGCCCCGGCTGCACCGACCAGAAGTGTGGTGAGCTGGCCTGAAAATTTGGGTTCGTTGACGAAAAAAGCCGTCTTGAGCGCCATGTGATGTCTCTGCCGATAGGAGCAGAATCGTCCCAAACGGTCGGTGAGGATGGCCGCTTTAAATCATGCAGAAGCTCTCGCTGCAACGCCTTTGCGCCTCTGTCTGAGCCTTATAAGGGCCATTGCGCCGGGTTTCACCGGCGCAATGGCAGAGCAATCAGGCCGGCTTTTTAGCCAGAAGGTCGCGGATTTCAGTTAAAAGCACTTCGCTGGCACTGGGCGCAGCAGGTTTGGCTGGTGCGGGCGCCTCATTGGCCAATGAGCGCTTCATGCTATTCATGCCGCGGACCAGCAGAAACAGGATGAAAGCAATGATCAGGAAATTGACCGAATAGGTCACAAAGCTACCCCAGGCCAGTACGGGGCCTTGTTTCTGGGCATCGACCAGATTGGTCGCGGTGACTGCTTTCGAGAGTGGCAGAAAGTAATTGGAAAAGTCTGCACTGCCGAACATGCCAACGATGGGCATGATGATGTCTTTGACCAATGAATCGACGATTTTGCTAAAGGCTGCGCCAATAATCACACCTACAGCCAGATCAAAAACCGGCCCTTTCAATGCAAACTCTTTGAATTCCTTAAACATGAATGTTCTCCTCAACAATAAACCCGGAGTCCGGGACGCCCTTTTTAATGCCAGTTCGAGGAGGAGTCCCTGAAAATTCTCCCGGGGCTGAACTTTCTGGATTCAAGTGGTAAATTGGTTAAAGGGCAGGGGACAAACAGATGATTGCCAGTTCCATCGCTATACTGACAGCGCTCGTCTATCTGAGCTTGCTGTTTGTTGTGGCGCATTATGGAGATAGCTTTGGATTGCGGCGTTTTGGTGAGCGTCTGCGCGCCAGTATTTATGCTCTGACGATTGGGGTTTATTGTACAAGTTGGACCTTCTTCGGGTCAGTGGGTTTGGCCTCGTCCAGCGGACTGGACTTTCTGCCCATTTATATTGGCCCGCTTCTGGTGATAGGTCTTGGCTATCCTTTTATGCAGCGCATAGTCTGGCTGGCACGCGCACAAAATATCACCTCGGTTGCCGATTTCATTGCCGCCCGATTTGGTAAATCTGAATCCGTTGCAGCGCTCGTTTCCATCATTATGGTCATTGGCGCTGTGCCCTATATAGCGCTGCAACTTAAATCTATTTCCGCAAGCATTGGCACTGTACTGGGCTCCTTTCAGACCGGACATCTCTCGGCGGGCACAGAGGCCTATCAGGCTTTGCCATCTGTTGTTGCAATCGCATTGGCCGGCTTTGCCATGGCTTTTGGAACGAGACGCATTGAGGCAACTGAACATCAGGATGGCTTGGTGCTCGCCATTGCAACTGAATCCCTCATCAAGCTGGCGGCCTTTTTGATCGTGGGGATTTATGTCACCTGGTTCATGTTCGATGGCTTGGGCGATCTTGTCGAAAAAGCCTATGATGCAGGCGCTATTCATAGCATGACGCAACATCCTCCCTCGGTGGATATTTGGATCACGGAGATTCTTCTCTCGGCCTGTTGTATATTTCTCTTGCCCCGTCAGTTTCAAATGCTGGTGGTCGAGAATCGTGAAATCAAGGATGTTAAAACCGCAGCCAGGCTGTTTCCTCTCTATATCATAGCTATCAATCTCTTCGTCATTCCTCTGGCTTTGGCCGGGCTTGTTGTTTTTGCTGATGGTGCGATTGATCGTGATCTGACCGTGCTGGCTCTGCCGATGCATGACAATGCAGATTCGGTTGCACTTATAGCAATGGTCGGCGGTCTTTCTGCTGCGACAGCTATGGTGATCGTTGAATCTGTCGCGCTTTCCGTCATGGTTTCCAATGATCTTGTAATGCCCATTTTATTGAGGCGTCGCCTGCCGCTCACCAAAGATCTGGGGTCTTTGGTTCTGGTGATCCGACGCCTCGCCATCATTGGATTGCTGGGCTTGGCCTATCTCTATTTTAGATCTGCAGGGGCCACGGCTCTGTCAGCGATTGGACTTTTGTCATTTGCAGCTGTTGTGCAAATTGCACCTGCTTTTATTGGGGGGCTTTTTTGGCGCCGCGCAACGGCGCGCGGGGCTATTGCAGGCCTGTCAGCGGGTATTGGCATGTGGGCTTATACCTTGCTCATCCCCTCGCTTGCCTCGGGCAATGATCTGCTCACCCAGCTTGTGCAGGATGGGCCCTTCGGGATCGAGAGCCTGTGCCCCAATGCTTTGTTTGGTCTCTCCATGCCCCAACTCGTGCATGGTGTTTTTTGGAGCCTGGCGTTCAACATCATTTGCTTTGTTGCGTCCTCGCTGCGCCGTCAAGTCAATGCGATTGAATCTCTGCAAGCCGATATTTTTATCGGC
>OMIJ01000054.1 GCA_900299065.1 Hyphomicrobiales bacterium | reverse complement strand
GTGCCGTATGAGCATTAACAAGCCTTATGTTGATATCGGGCTTTTACCAGCGCTCATTCCGATTTTTCCTCTCGATGGCGCATTGATGTTGCCTCGCGGTCATCTGCCGTTGAATATCTTTGAGCCGCGTTACATGACCATGATTGATGATGCGCTCAAGACGGATCGTTTGATTGGCATGGTCCAACCCGATGTGATGGGCGCTGTGGAGCGCGGTGAGTTCAAGCTGCATTCAATCGGATGTCTGGGACGTTTGACACAATTAGCTGAAACAGGCGATGGGCGCTATATCATCAGCCTGACGGGCGTCATTCGCTTTAAAATTGTCGAAGAATTGCGTGTCATCACACCTTATCGACAATGTCTTGTCTCTTACGAGTCTTTTGCCGATGATCTTGTTCCCCATGCAGGAGAATCCCTGGTTGATCGTCATGCTGTTCTTGAAGCGCTCAGGGCCTATGCCGAGCGGACCAAACTCAAAATTGACTGGAAGTCGATAGATCAGGCCTCAAACGAAGATCTGGTGAATGCGCTGGCGATGATGAGTCCTTTTGGCCCAAAAGAAAAACAGGCCTTGCTTGAAGCGTCGAATTTGAAATTGCGTGCCGAGGTGCTTGTTGCAATTACCGAGATCGAACTTGCGAGCGGACAAGGCTCGGGCTCGAGATTGCAATGACGCAGCCGCCAGATCATTCTGTCAATGATGATCAGGCGGGCGAAGGCCCTGCTCCGGTAGCGAGCAAAGCTATGCTTGCAGATCGGTCCATGCTGGAGATTCTGATCTGTCCTGTGACGCGCACTTTGTTGCGCTATGATTACGAGCGTCAGGAATTGATTTCAGAGGCGGTGCGACTGGCTTTTCCCATTCGCGGCGGCGTGCCTGTCCTCGTTGTTGATGAGGCCAGACATTTTTAGATCAAGTCTTGTTCCCGATGAATGTTTATATCGGCAAGCCTTGCAGCAGCAGCGGAACTTGTCCGGTCTTTCCGGCGGCCTCTCTCATCAAGGATTTTTTGATCGCGTGTGAGCGATCGACAAGACCAAGGCCAAGATCACGGATCAGGCGCAGACTTGTCAGATCATTGGCGAAGAGGCGATACAGGGCATCCATTCCCAATCCCGTGGTCAAAGTATCAAAGCGCCGCCGTCTTTCGTAATTCTCCAGAGGTTGCGGCGCGCCGGGATCAAGTCCAAGCCTGATCTGCGCAATGATTTCTTCAGCAAGCACGGCAACGCCACGAAAGGCCAGATTGAGTCCTTGCCCTGCAATGGGATGAATAACATGCGCAGCATCACCCAGAAGCACCAATCGCGGTGCGCACATTGTGCGCGCCAATTGCAGCGAGAGCGGATAAGCGACAGGCTGATCCAGCAGGCTCAAGTCGCCAAGTTCGAAACCAAAACGGGTTTCGAGCTCGTGCATGAACACATCGCGCGAACCCTGAATTAGCTCTTGCGCTCTTGAATGAGGTTCACACCAAACTATAGAGGAGCGTGACTGAGTCATGGGCAGGGCTGCAAACGGGCCTGCAGGCAGAAAATGCTGACGGGCAATGCCCTCATGATCACGTTCGTGACCAATGGTGGCGACAATGCCGGAAACAGCATAATCCCAGCCTATAGTCGTAAGTCCAAACATGCGGCGCAATCGCGATTGGCGACCATCGGCGGCGACAACAAGCCTTGTGTAGAGAGGCTCATGTGTCACAAATCGGATCTCTGCAAAACTTGCCTGCGCCTGCATGGATTGCACTTCGGCGGTAATGAGGGCGATGCCATTGTTCTGCGCCATGCCATGCAACAGATGTTCAATTTCGGCATTGGGCAGAATATGGGCGATTGGTCCGGCAGACGGATCGCTTTCAAAGGATAAAATGGGCAGGCGAATGCTGTCGCGCGTGCGTGAATCGCTGATCTGCATCTCCAGAATGGGTGAAGCGAGGGGGTGCAGCCTCTCCCAGGCCCCTAGGACCTCAAGAAGATTGCTGGAGGCGGGGGCCAAAGCGGAGATTCTGCCAAAACTTTTCCTAGACCCCAATGAGGGATCACAAACAGCTATTTTGAGGCTTTGATCCGAGGCCTGAGACAAAGCAAGGGCGCAGGCCAGACCCACGGGCCCAGCGCCAGCAATGATGATGTCGTAATTTACTTTCAAACCCGCTCCTTATTTTCATTCTAGCGCGCCAGATCTTATTTTGCAGGATCAAATCCCTGATGGGAGGATTAAAATTTAGGCAAAAAGATATGAAATCCGACCATTTGCATAATTATTCGGCAGACTTAAACAATGACAAAAAATGCAAATACATTTGCCGCTTGAAAATGCGCTTTGTCTAAGATCTAGCCAGAATGGTATGTTTTTTGCTTCAAAAAGCATCAGTTTCGTCCAGCCCAAGCTGGCTGATCAAATGGGATTGTGATGCTCCGGACATTATTACTGAGTTTTATCGCCCTGATGGCGTTTTCTCCCTTGGCCTTTGCCGCTGAAGAAGCGCGAATTGATCCGGCGGATACGGGTTTTATGATCATCGCCACAGCTTTGGTGCTGATGATGACTTTGCCGGGTCTCGCCCTGTTTTATTCGGGCATGGTTCGAAAGAAGAATGTTCTGGCGATTATGGCGCAATCGGCGGCCGCGACTGCCGTGGTCTCCTTGTTGTGGGTGCTCATTGCTTACAGCCTGAGCTTTTCTGGCGACGGCGCCTATCTGGGTAATCTGGGACGGGTTCTTCTTGCCGGCATTGGCATGGAGACGATTAGTCCGCTAGCCAAGACCATTCCTGAAATCCTGTTCATGACCTATCAAATGACCTTTGCAGTGATCACTTGTGCATTGGTAGGCGGTGCAGTGGCTGATCGCATGAAATTCTCAGCCTTTGTCTGGTTCTGTTGTCTGTGGTTGTTTGTCGTTTACGTGCCATCGGCCCATTGGGTCTGGGGCGGCGGTTTTCTGGGTGCCATGGGCCTTCTGGATTTTGCTGGCGGCACAGTTGTTCACATCAATGCCGGTATTGGCGGTTTGGTCGCCGCATTGATGATTGGTCAAAGATTTGGCTATGGCCGGGAGAATCTTGCGCCGTTTGACCTGTCTCTGGCGGTTATTGGAACCGGGCTTTTGTGGGTTGGCTGGTTTGGCTTTAATGGCGGCTCGGCGCTTGGCGTTGGCTCGCGTGCAGTCTTTGCTATTCTGGCAACACATCTTGCTGCTTGTGCAGGCGCCATTGTCTGGTCGGGTCTTGAATGGATCCAGCGCGGCAAACCCTCTGTGCTTGGCATTATATCGGGTGCCGTAGCGGGTCTGGGGACAATCACGCCTGCATCAGGCTTTGTCTTGCCCTGGCATGGCATAGTGATTGGCATTCTAGCCGGTTTTATCTGCTATTTCTTCTGCACTTATGTGAAGCAAATGCTGAAATATGACGATTCCCTCGATGTCTTTGGTGTGCATGGTGTGGGCGGCATTCTGGGCACATTGCTCGCAGGTGTGTTTGCAACAGCCTCTGTCTCGGCCAATGCCGATTTGCCGCAAGGCATTTCGGGACTTTTGGAGGGCAATCCCGCTCAACTCTGGATTCAATTTGTTGGCGTTGTGATCACCATCGTCTGGTGTGCTTTCGGGACTTGGCTGTGTCTCAAGATTATTGATCTGGCGATTGGCCTGCGTGTCACTAAGGATCAGGAGCGCGAAGGCCTTGATGTAGCCTTGCATGGCGAAGCCTTGCATCACCAATAAGGCCAAAGGCAGATCCAATCTCAAATCTATAAGTAAGGCCGGTGCAGACCGGCCTTATTGTTATGCAGAATCTGATAGCGCCGAACTTACTGCCTAAATTTTAATCTTGTGCGTTAAAGTCTACGCCTAAAAAATAGACAGAAATAAAGTCTTAAATCTCAGTTTAAAACAAAATCCATATAAATCAGTTATTTAAACATCTTCAATCGCTGTGGCACAGAGCTTGATTAGAGGTGTGCAGAGCGTGGCGGCAAACCTTGCCACATTCATTCACCCGCCATCAGCCTTACGTCTGATTGGCCAAGTAGGAATAGCGACATGAAAATCGTGATGGCGATTATCAAGCCGTTCAAGCTCGATGAGGTGCGCGATGCGCTCACCTCGGTTGGCGTGCACGGATTAACGGTGACTGAAGTCAAAGGATATGGTCGCCAAAAGGGACATACTGAAATTTATCGCGGTGCAGAATATGCGGTGAGCTTTTTGCCCAAGTTGAAAATTGAAGTCGCCGTCCCTTCGGATCTCGAAACGGCTGTTGTTGATGCCATCGTTGCTTCAGCGCGGACCGGCCAGATTGGTGACGGAAAAATTTTCGTCAGCACTTTGGAAAAAGCAGTTCGGATCCGGACTGGCGAAAAAGATAGCGAAGCTTTGTGAAATTTGATCATGTCAAAGGAGTTTTCCATGAAATTCGTCCCGTCCCGAAAGACGGCCCTGATTGCAGCAGGCTTTAGCCTTGCCGCCACGGCTGTTTTATCCGGTGTTGCATGCGCCGAAGAGGCTGCAGCTGCGGCTGCAGCTCCCGTTCCCAATAAAGGGGACACAGCCTGGTTGCTGGTTTCAACTGTGCTTGTTCTGATGATGTCCATTCCAGGTCTGGCCCTCTTTTATGGTGGCCTAGTCAGAACCAAAAATATGGCTTCAGTGTTGACACAAGTTTTTATGATTGTGTCGATGGTTGGTGTCCTCTGGGCGCTGTTTGGTTATTCAATCGCATTGGGTGACACGAGCGGCAGTCTGGCAGCCTATATTGGTGGATTTGGCAAAGCCTTCTTGAAGGGTGTTGGCCCGGACTCAATAGTACCAACTTTCTCAAATGGAGTTGTTGTTCCTGAACTGGCCTATATGGTCTTTCAGATGACCTTTGCGATGATTACACCGGCCCTGATCGTCGGTGCTTTCGCAGAACGCATGAAGTTTTCTGCTGTAGTCCTTTTCATGCTGCTTTGGGTGACATTCATCTACTTCCCAATTGCGCACTGGGTTTGGGCGATTGCTGCACCAGATGATGTTGCAGCTGCAGCCAAAGCGCTTGCCGCAGCCAGTGATGCACCTGCCAAGCTCGTTGCTCAGGCAAAACTTGATGAAATCACCTCTGGTGCTGGCTGGCTGGCACAGGCAGGCGCACTCGATTTTGCTGGCGGTACAGTTGTGCACATCAATGCCGGTATTGCAGGTCTCGTTGGCTGTCTGATGCTGGGTAAGCGCGTTGGTTATGGCCGTGAAGCCATGACACCTCACTCGCTGACCATGACGCTGATTGGTGCTTCATTGCTCTGGGTTGGCTGGTTTGGCTTTAATGCCGGTTCCAATTTGGAAGCCAATGGCACAACAGCTCTGGCGTTTGTGAACACAATGCTTGCCACTTGTGCAGCGGCCATGTCCTGGCTGTTTGCTGAATGGGGCTTAAAGGGCAAACCCTCTTTGCTGGGCATGGTCACGGGTGCCGTCGCCGGTCTTGTCGCAGTCACTCCGGCTTCCGGTTTTGCAGGTCCGATGGGTGCCATTGTGCTGGGTCTGGTGGTCAGTCCTGTGTGTCTGTTCTTTGTCTCGACGGTCAAGAATGGCTTAGGATATGACGATGCCCTCGATGTGTTTGGCGTGCACTGTGTCGGCGGTATTCTTGGTGCGCTTGCCACGGGCATTCTCGTCAGTCCCGATCTGGGTGGAACCGGTATTACCGATTACACCAATTTCGCTGGCAATAATGTGGGCGTCTATGTCTTTGCTGATCAGATGATGGCGCAGATCAAGGCAGTGGTTGCTACTCTCGTCTGGTCGGGTGTCGGATCGGCCATTTTGTACAAGATCGTCGATATTGTGATCGGCTTGCGCGTTACAACCGATGCCGAACGCGAAGGTCTTGACCTCGCAGAGCATGGCGAGCGGGCCTATAATTACTGATCGATCCTCATCACGATCCCTGCTTTTTAAATACGGCGCTTCGGCGCCGTATTTTTTTGCTTATGTGGGGCTTGGATGGCAGAGGGTTAAGTGCTCATTAACCCTACCCACATAGCGTGAAAAGCTGCTTCGACTCTATCCCGATTTGCGCCTTCAGGATGGATGTTCGGTGCGGTTTGGATCACGGATGCGGACAACTTTCCAATCAAGTTTCGATTTGATTCCTGACAGCGTGCGCGAATTTCTCGCGCGGCGTCTGGCTGAGCTTATCGGCTTGTGTATTCTGGTGATTTCCGGTGCAATGGCGCTCGCGCTGGTTTCCTGGTCTGCACAGGACCCAAGCTGGAATCACGCCACAAAAGGGCCGATCCGCAATTTTCTGGGCGCGCCGGGTGCAATTACAGCTGATCTGGTGATGCAGATTGCTGGCCTTGGCTCAATCGCAATCCTGTTTCCGCTGGCCTGCTGGGGCTGGCATTTGATGAGCCAGCACAAGCTGCGGCGCGTTAAATTGCGCCTTTTGCTTTGGGTGGTAGGCAGTATTTGCGCTGCGGCCATTCTGGCTACATTTCCGGTGAGTGATCGCTGGCCCTTGCCGACAGGTCTTGGTGGGGTGACTGGAGATGCCATTCTCTATGTGCCGCAAAACCTGTTGGGTGGCGGACCTATTATTCTTGCCATTCATGGCTTGATCGCTGGCCTGATTGCCTTGCTGACATTGAGCGCCGCCTCTGGCTATGGCTTTGAGAGTGACATTGACGATGATTATGATGAGGATGAAGAGGCCTATGAAGGGCCTGTCGCTGCCCTCACACATCAGCCCAAGCATGAGGAAGAAGATCGCGATGGAGATCCGGGCTTTGGCCTGGTTTCGCTGGGTGCGGTGATTCACGCTGTCTGGAGCTTACGGGCAGCCGTCCAAAGACGCTTTGCCCGCAGCCCCGCTTTGCAACCCTATTCTGCTCAAGCACGCGATGATCAAACGGCCTTTGAACGCAGAGAGCCGGTCTTTTCTGGACAATCCTCAGCGCCGCCCATGCAGCAATCTGCCCGTCTGCAAACTCCGGCCGGTCAAGAAGCGCAAGAGTCACAGGCTCTGGAGGTTGATTATCGCGCCAGATTTAGTGATGAGCCTGGCGCAAAGGTCATTCCCTCTGTGGCGTCCCTGAAGCCGGGCAAAAGAGTGACGCGCGAAACGCAGCCCTCTTTCTTTGGCAAATCGCAATTTGAATTGCCACCATTGGGCATGCTGGAAGAACCAAAGAAGCGCGCTGTGACGCGCATATCAGAAGATTCCTTGCAACAGAATGCGCGTCTGCTTGAAACTGTGCTTGATGATTTTGGCGTCAAGGGCGAGATCCTCAATGTGCGTCCGGGCCCTGTTGTCACCCTTTATGAACTTGAGCCTGCGCCGGGAATTAAATCTTCTCGCGTGATTGGTCTGGCTGATGATATAGCCAGATCCATGTCAGCGATTTCTGCACGCGTGGCTGTGGTGCAGGGGCGTAATGCGATTGGTATTGAATTGCCCAATCAAAAGCGCGAAACGGTTTATTTGCGCGAGCTGCTTGCCTCGGAAGATTTTGAGAAGTCCCGTCACAAGCTTGCAATTGCTTTGGGCAAGACCATTGGCGGCGAGCCCGTGATTGTCGATCTGGCACGCATGCCGCATCTCTTGGTCGCCGGTACGACAGGATCAGGCAAATCGGTTGCAATCAATACAATGATCCTGTCGCTTTTGTATCGGCTCAAGCCGAGCGAATGCAAATTGATCATGGTTGATCCGAAAATGCTGGAATTGTCGGCCTATGATGGCATTCCACATTTGCTCACCCCGGTGGTTACAGATCCCAAGAAGGCGGTGGTCGCGCTCAAATGGGCCGTGCGCGAAATGGAAGATCGCTATAAGAAAATGTCAAAGCTTGGCGTGCGCAATATTGATGGCTTTAATGCGCGTGTTTCTGAAGCTGCCGCCAAGGGTCAGACCATCAGCCGCACAGTGCATACAGGCTATGACAAGCAGACCGGCGAAGCGATTTACGAAAAGGAATCGATGGAGCTCAGTGTTCTTCCTTATATTGTCGTGATCGTCGATGAAATGGCCGATCTGATGATGGTGGCGGGCAAGGATATTGAAGGGGCCATTCAACGTCTTGCTCAAATGGCGCGCGCCGCTGGTATTCATCTGATCATGGCCACACAAAGACCTTCAGTTGATGTCATTACCGGCACGATCAAGGCAAATTTCCCAACGCGCATTTCGTTTCAGGTCACCTCCAAAATTGATAGCCGTACGATTTTGGGTGAGCAGGGCGCCGAGCAATTATTGGGTCAGGGCGATATGCTTTATATGGCCGGTGGCGGGCGCATTTCTCGTGTGCATGGTCCTTTTGTGTCGGATGAGGAAGTCGAAAAAGTTGTCTCTCATCTCAAGACACAGGGCGCACCGGAATATCTCGAAACCATTACGGCAGATGATGAGCCGGAATTTGATGGCGATGGTACAAGCCCCGGATCCATGGATGCCGAGGAATCGGGCGATCTTTATGATCGGGCTGTGGCCATTGTTCTGCGAGACCGCAAATGCTCGACCAGCTATATTCAGCGCCGCCTGTCGGTGGGCTATAATAAAGCGGCCTCTCTGGTGGAGCGCATGGAGCGGGAAGGCGTGGTAGGAGCGGCCAATCATGCTGGCAAACGCGAGATTCTTGTTGGTGGTGGCATAGATCGCGGCGCTTTTGAACCTCATGACGCATGAGCGTCCCAAAAATGCCATGCAATCAGTCTAGAGCCTAGGCAGAGAGGCAAGAAGATGTTCCGGTTCTGCTCAGCGCTGCTTTTGACATTCCTTGCAAGTCATTTGGCCATGACTCAGCTGGCTGCGGCCCAGACCAATGGTCAAGCACAGGCGAATGGCCAGGGTCAGGGCCAGCCTATTGGTGCGCCTTCGAATGCGCAGACGCCCGCCAAACCTCAGCCTCCGGCCAATGTGCCCCTGCCGCCGCGTCGGCCCAATGCGGCTAATGCCATTTCCAAATCATTGACCCCCTCGCAGCCCTCCAATCTGTCGCCGGAGGAGGCGGTGCAGAATGCTAATGCCTATCTCAACGCTGTGACCACTATGGTGGCGGATTTCACGCAGATTGGCGTGGATGGCAAACGCAGCGAGGGCAAGCTCTATGTGCAAAAGCCCGGCAAATTGCGCTTTCAATATGATCCGCCAGCCGTGATGGAAGTGATTGCCGACGGGCGCAGCGTTGCTGTGCGCAATCGCCGTCTCAATACACAGGACATGGCTTTTATCGGGCAGACGCCATTGAAATTTCTACTCAAGAACAAGCTCGATCTGACCAAAGATACCAAAGTGCTCGATGTTGTCTCGAGCGCCAATTCCACCAATATTCTGATCGAGGATAAAGCGACCTTTGGCGGGACATCGAGGATTAGTCTGATATTCGATCCGGTGACCTTTGCCCTGCGGCAATGGACAGTGACAGATCCGCAAGGCTATGAGACTATTGTCTCGCTGTTCAATGTGGATTTGAACGAAAAGCCCGATCCCAGCCTGTTCAAGATCAACGAAGGTCCTGTGCGGGATTGAAGAGGCTTATGTTTCCTGCCGCGTTTCGTGTATAAGGGCGCAATGTCGATTATTGATCCTCATTTTGCCCAAGAGGAAGCGGCCCGGCTCCCTTTTGGCACTTCACTGATAGGCGCGAGCCGCGCTGATCTTGCCGCGGCTTTGCGGGCCTTGGGGCTTGCAGAACGCGAGATTCGCATGCGCGTTTCCCAGCTCTGGCATTGGATCTATTTTCAAGGCGCGACGTCTTTTGATGTGATGCTCAATATAGGCAAGCCCCTGCGTGCCAGCCTGCAACAGCATTATACGTTGGAGCGTCCGCAAGTTGTCGCAGAGCAAATCTCCTCTGATGGAACCCGCAAATGGCTTTTGCGTCTTCCACCTATTGATGACAAGGATAAGGGCGCAGAGATCGAATGCGTTTATATCCCCGAGACAGATCGCGGCACCTTATGTATCTCGAGTCAGGTGGGCTGCACTCTGACTTGTACTTTTTGTCATACGGGCACGCAAAAACTGGTGCGCAATCTTACGCAGCGCGAGATTGTTCAGCAATTGATTGTAGCGCGTGATCGCCTGGGGGATTTTCCAGGACAAACGCCGCCTGCAAATGGCTTGATTCCCTCTGGTGAAGGTGTGAGGGCAATATCGAATATTGTCTTTATGGGCATGGGCGAGCCTCTCTATAATTTCGAGAATGTCTGCGAGGCTGTTGGCATTCTCGCGGATGGCGATGGTTTGTCTCTGTCCAAGCGGCGTATTACGATTTCAACATCGGGTGTGGTGCCGCAGATAGGGCCTTTGGGCGATCAGGCGGGCTCCATGCTGGCGATTTCCCTGCATGCTGTGCGCGATGAATTGCGCAATCGATTGGTGCCGCTCAATAAGAAATATCCGATCAGGGATCTTTTGGAGGCGTGCCGAAACTATCCCGGCGTTTCCAATGCAAGGCGTATTACCTTTGAATATGTGATGCTCAAAGGCGTCAATGATTCACCCGCTGAAGCTATTGAGCTTGTGCGCTTGCTTAAGGGTATTCCCGCCAAGATCAATCTCATTCCCTTCAACCCCTGGCCGGGAACTGAATTCGAATGTTCAGATTGGGAAACGATTGAGCGATTTTCCGATATTGTTTTTAATGCAGGTTATGCAAGCCCGGTGCGCACGCCGCGTGGACGCGATATTCTGGCCGCTTGTGGTCAATTGAAAAGTGAAACGCAAAAGCTCAGTGCACGTGCCCGTCTTGCGCTTGATGAGGCTTGATCTCAAGCGCGGGATTTGCTGAATCCCATTGCAGCAATGACTGCCATTGCTAGTGACAGAACAGCATTCCATCCTGCCAGCGACAGGCCAAGAATGCGGATCGCCACAGCATCACAGCGTACCACTTTGACGCTTTGCAATTGCTGGAGAAAATCATTGATAGAGGGGGCTTTGGTGAGGCTGCCTGTGCAATCTGTTGGACCAGGCCAGAATTGCCATTCAACGCCTGAATGATAAATGCCAAATACTGAACTTGCGATCCAGAGGAGCATAAGCACTACAAAACCGATGCGCGGTAGATGGGCAATCTGCAAGTGCAGGATTATGAAAAGCACACAGGCCAGAGGTACGCCAATATAGTAGGCCCAGCGTTGTTTCAGGCAGAGTTCGCAGGGCAGATAGCCGAAATATTCAAAGATCCATGCGCCGCTGATCGTTGCCAATGAGATGAGTATTAACGCGAGGGCGCAATCTCTTGCAGTTAGGTTTTGCAGATGAGACCAAATGCGCATGAAAACCCCTAGAACATCCGACTGGCGAGCCAGAATCCACCCACTATTATCGCAAGTGATATAAGGATGAACAAGGCAAAATGACGTTCAAGATAGAAGCGGATTGTATCGCCAAACCGATTGAGTATTCCTGCAAGGATAAAAAATCTTGCGCCGCGTGTGAACAGAGCGAGCGCGACGAAGAGCGGAAAATTATAGCCCAATAAACCACTGACAATGGTGACAAGCTTGAAAGGAATGGGTGTCAGCCCTTTTACCAAGATGAAGGCAGCGCCCCATTCATCATAAAAGGCACGGATCTGATCCATGCGATTGGCATAGCCGTAAAGCTCGATCAGCCAGGTCCCGATGGATTCATACAGCAGAGCGCCAATTCCATAGCCCAATATGCCGCCCAGCACAGAGCTGATGGTGCAGATGAAAGCGTAGAGCCAGGCCTTTTTGGGTTGAGCCAGGGACATGGGAATTAAAATCACATCTGGTGGAATGGGAAAGAATGAACTTTCAGCAAAGGCAATGGCTGCCAAGGCAAATGTGGCATTACGGCTCTCAGCCAGTCTGATCGTCCAATCATAGAGGCGTTTAAACATCAAATCTTGGCTCTGGAGAGAGAATCACATCAAAAATTAAACTTGCCTTGCGGCGATAGCATTCAGTTTTGCAGGCGGCAAGTCCGCCGGATTGGTATTGGTTGATGCAAAACCAGATGATATAATTGCCAGAGCGGTATAGTTTTTATGATGAAATAATGGTTCTGGCTTGCGCTAATTGGCATAATGGTTGGCTTGGCATAGGATGATCAAATTGAAATGGGATGATCAAAAAGCTTCGGCGTTGATTGACTCTGTCCATGCTGAAGTGGCCGCATTTCTCGGGCCGGATGGCACAACAGCCAGTGCCTTGCTCCCCATTCTCCAAGCCTTGCAGGCTAATTTTGGCTATATCGATACCAATATCCTGCCGCAAATAGCTGAGCGCTTGAATATCTCCAAAGCCGAAGTGCATGGCGCGCTCAGTTTCTATCACGATTTTCGGAGCCAGCCGGGGGCCAGACACAAGCTCAAAATCTGCCGGGCCGAGGCCTGTCAATCTATGGGATGCGAAGATTTGGTTGACTATCTGGCACAACACCATGGGCTAATTGCCGATGAATCATCTGCGCTGGGTCATTTGCAGATTGAGAATGTCTATTGCCTTGGCAATTGTGGGCTAGCGCCAGCTGCCCTCTTTGATGAGCGACCGATGGGGCGCGTGGATCGACAAAAGATTGATGCTCTGGTCCAGCAAACGCGAGAGATCTTGTCATGATGAATGAGACCGGATCAGGCGTGCGTATTTTTGTTTCTCAAGATTCATCAGCTCTGTCAGTGGGCGCTGATGAAGTGGCGGATGCCATTCATAGGCAAGCGCAGCAACGTCAGATTAATATTACGCTCATTCGCAATGGTTCGCGCGGCCTGTTCTGGCTTGAGCCCTTAATCGAGATTGAGACACAGAAAGGCCGTATCGCTTATGGGCCTGTCTCAGTGAAAGATGTTGCAAGTCTGTTTGATGCAGGCTTTTTGCAAGGCGGCGCTCATCCGCTTCACCTGGGTGTGACGGAAGAAATTCCATGGCTAAAACGCCAACAAAGATTAACCTTTGCCCGTACAGGTGTGATTGATCCTCTTAGCCTTGAGGATTATTGCGCGCATCAGGGACTGAAAGGGCTTGAGCGGGCCTATCAATTGGGGCCCAAGGCTATAGTAGATTCCATTCTTGATTCTGGATTGCGCGGGCGCGGCGGTGCTGGATTTCCGGCGGGCTTGAAATGGCGAACTGTGCAAGAAGCGCAGGCTGATCATAAATATATCGTCTGTAATGCGGATGAAGGGGACAGTGGCACATTTGCTGATCGCTTGCTGATGGAAGGCGATCCCTTTGTGCTGATTGAGGGCATGATCATTGCAGCATATGCTGTGGGGGCTTCGCGCGGCTTCATCTATATTCGATCTGAATATCCGCAGGCCATAGAGGTGATGCGCAAGGCCATCGAGATTGCGCGTGCGAATAATCTTCTTGGTTCAGGCAATCGCCATTTTGATTTTGATCTTGAGATTCGTGTTGGTGCTGGCGCCTATATTTGTGGCGAAGAAACGGCTCTGCTTGAAAGTCTGGAAGGGCGCCGCGGACAAGTGCGCGCCAAGCCGCCTTTACCAGCGCTCAAAGGTTTGTTTGGTCAGCCTACACTTGTCAATAATGTGCTCACTTTTGCAGCTGTGCCTTGGATTCTGGCGCATGGCGGCAAAGCCTATGCAGATTATGGCATGGGTAAATCGCGCGGCACCATGCCATTTCAACTCGCTGGAAATTTGCGTTGCACGGGCTTGTTTGAAACGGCCTTTGGCATGAGTTTGCGCGAGATTGTGATTGATGTGGGTGGCGGAACAGCTTCAGGTCGTGCGGTGCGTGCGGTGCAAGTTGGCGGACCTTTAGGCGCCTATCTGCCAGAGACCATGCTCGATGTGCCGCTTGATTATGAGGCCATGCTGGCAATCAAAGCCATGTTGGGTCACGGCGGCATTGTTGTGTTTGATGACACAGTTGATCTGGCGCAGCAGGCGCGTTTTGCGTTTGAATTTTGTACGCTGGAGAGTTGCGGCAAATGTACGCCCTGTCGCATTGGTTCAAGACGCGGCGTGGAGACGATTGATAAAATCGTTAAAGATATTGATCGGGTCGCAAATATTGAACTTATCACGGATCTGTGCACGACAATGACAGATGGGTCTTTATGTGCTTTGGGCGGTCTGACGCATTTGCCGGTGATGAGTGCCTTGACGCATTTTCCGCAAGATTTTGGAATAGCCAATCCATCGCATTCGCGCGATCAGGAGCATTGAAGATGACCTTTGCACGCGACAGAGATTTTGGCACGCCAGCGCGTAGCAGCACCAAAATGATCAGCCTGACCATTGATGGTAAAAAAGTGGACGTCGCCGAAGGCACTTCTGTCATGGCAGCTGCTTATCAGGCTGGACTGACAATTCCCAAGCTCTGCGCCACAGATATGCTGGAGGCTTTTGGCTCTTGCCGTTTGTGCCTGGTTGAAATTGACGGGCGGCGCGGCACGCCTGCCTCCTGCACAACTCTCGTTGAGCAAGATATGGTTGTTCATACGCAGAATGAGCGATTGATGCGCCTGCGCAAAGGCGTGATGGAGCTTTACATCTCCGATCATCCGCTCGATTGTCTCACCTGTTCCGCCAATGGCGATTGCGAATTGCAGGATATGGCTGGTGTGGTTGGCTTGCGTGATGTGCGCTATGGTCAAGAAGGCGCCAAGCATAGACAAGAACCAAAGGATGAGAGCAATCCTTACTTCACCTTTGATTCTTCCAAATGCATTGTCTGCTCACGTTGTGTGCGCGCTTGTGAGGATGTGCAGGGCAGTTTTGCCTTGACGATTGAAGGGCGCGGCCTTTCATCCAAGGTTTCGGCAGGCGGGCTTGATTTTCTCTCCTCGGAATGTGTGTCTTGCGGGGCCTGTGTGCAGGCCTGTCCGACAGCAACATTGAATGAGAAAAGCGTCATTGAATTTGGCACACCCACACATGTGATCGAGACAACATGTGCCTATTGTGGCGTTGGGTGCAATTTTCGCGCCGAGACGCAGGGTGAGCGGATCATTCGTATGGTGCCTGCAAAAAATGGCAAAGCCAATGAGGGCCATTCTTGTGTGAAGGGGCGCTTTGCCTGGGGCTATGCGCAGCATCCTGATCGCATTATCAGCCCGATGATCCGCGACAAAATCACTGATCCCTGGCGCGAGGTGAATTGGTCGGAGGCCTTTTCTTTTGCGGCGACACGTTTCAAAGATATTCAAAGCCGCTATGGCCGCGAGTCTATTGGTGCGATTACATCTTCGCGCTGCACGAATGAGGAAGTCTTTGTTCTGCAAAAACTAGTCCGCGCGGGATTTGGCAATAATAATGTCGATACTTGTGCGCGGGTTTGTCATTCACCAACTGGCTATGGTCTCAAACAGACATTTGGCACATCTGCTGGAACACAGGATTTCAAATCGGTTGAAAAGGCCGATGTCATTTTTGTTATTGGCGCCAATCCAACCGACGGCCATCCCGTCTTTGCTTCGCGGTTGAAAAAACGCCTGCGTCAGGGCGCTCAGCTCATTGTCGCTGATCCAAGACGTATTGATCTTGTCAAAAGCCCGCATGTGCAGGCGGCGCATCATTTGCCCCTGAAGCCGGGAACGAATGTTGCGCTCATCAACGCCCTTGCTCATGTGATTGTCAGCGAGGGCTTGATCGATCAAGATTATATTCATGAACGTTGCGATCTTCAGGCCTTTGATGCCTGGGCGCGCTTCGTTCTCGAGCCGCAAAACTCACCTGAGGCTTTGGCTTCGCAGATTGGTGTTGCAGCTGAAGAGATCAAAGCAGCTGCGCGGCTTTATGCATCTGCCAATAACGCGGCTATTTATTATGGTTTGGGCGTCACAGAGCATAGCCAGGGCTCAACCATGGTGATGGGCATGGCCAATCTTGCTATGGCCACGGGCAATGTGGGGCGCGAGGGTGTTGGGATTAATCCGCTTCGTGGCCAGAATAATGTGCAGGGCTCTTGTGATATGGGCTCTTTCCCGCATGAGTTTTCCGGCTATCGCCATGTCTCGGATGATGCTGCGCGCCAGATGTTTGAATCCTTGTGGGGCAAGACTCTTTCCAAAGAGCCGGGCCTGCGTATTCCCAATATGCTCGATGAAGCTCTCGATGGCGCGTTCAAAGGTCTTTATGTGCAAGGCGAGGATATTGCGCAATCTGATCCCAATACCAAACATGTGACAGCCGGATTGTCGGCGATGGAATGTGTGATTGTGCACGATTTGTTTTTGAACGAGACCGCCAAATATGCGCATGTCTTTTTCCCCGGTTCATCCTTCCTGGAAAAGGATGGTACGTTCACCAATGCCGAGCGACGCATCAATCGTGTGCGCAAGGTTATGGCGCCGCGTGCCGGATTAGCCGATTGGGAAGTTGTAATTGGTTTTGCCAAGGCTCTGGGCATTGATCTTCACTATGATCATCCCTCGCAGATTATGGATGAGATTGCACATTTGACACCGACTTTTGCCGGCGTCTCTTATCAGAAACTGGACGAGACTGGCTCTGTGCAGTGGCCTTGTAATGACCATGCGCCCGAAGGCACGCCGATCATGCACGAAAAGCAATTTGTGCGTGGCAAGGTCCGCTTTATGATTACTGAATTCATTCCCACGGATGAAAAGGTCGGCCCGCGCTTTCCGCTTCTTCTCACAACGGGGCGCATACTGTCGCAATATAATGTGGGCGCGCAGACACGGCGCACCGCCAATAATATATGGCATGATGAGGATGTGTTGGAGATACATCCCCATGATGCCGAATTTCGCGGCATTGTTGAGGGCGATCATGTTGCTTTGATGAGCCGGGCAGGAGAAATCTCCTTGCGTGCTGTTATCAGCGAGCGCATGCAGCCGGGTGTTGTCTATACAACTTTTCATCACCCCGTCACGGGCGCGAATGTGATCACCACTGATTTTTCAGATTGGGCCACCAATTGTCCTGAATATAAAGTGACTGCTGTTCAAGTGAGGCGCACCAATCATCTCTCAGATTGGCAGATCGAGGATCGTGAGAGCGCGCGCACCCATAGGCAGATCAAGAAAGCAGGTATGAATGCAGCCGAATGAGTCTCATCTTCTGATGGGTGCGCGGGAGGTGAGCGGCCTGTCGATTGATTATCAGGGATCGCCTACCAAAACACTTTTCCGTCATGTTCCCGTTGAAGTGCCGGTTAATCTCATCTACGGGACCAAGCCTTTTGTCGTGATGATGGCCTCGCCATCCAATCTAGAAGATTTTGCGCTCGGTTTCAGCTTCACCGAGGGTTTGATCGAATCTCCTGCAGAAATAAGGTCAATTGATATTCGCCAGATTGAAGCTGGAATTGAAATCAATCTTTCTCTTGCCTCTGATAAAATGCAAAGGCTTTTGGCCCGCTCACGCCAATTGGGCGGCAGAACGGGTTGCGGCCTATGCGGGGTGGAAGATTTTTCAATGCTGCCGCACGCGCCAGCTGGAGCCATAACAAGACTTATTCCGCAAGCTGCATCTATTGCGCGGGCTTTGCGGGAATTGGATGAGCGGCAGAATTTGCATCGCCTCACCCATGGTGTTCATGCAGCTGCCTGGTGTGGGCTCGATGGCGAGGTGTTGGCCCTGCGTGAGGATGTTGGCCGCCATAATGCGCTTGATAAATTGATTGGCGCTTTGCTGCGTTTAAATCTCTCGCCTGCCTCAGGCTTTGTTCTGATCACAAGCCGTTGCTCCTTTGAGATGGTTGAAAAATGTGCTGTCTTTGGGGCTGGCGCGATGGTTGCTATTTCAACGCCAACGTCTTTAGCGCTTGAGCGGGCGCGTACTTATCACATCAGCCTGATTGGCATTGCCCGGCGTGATGGTGCCATTCTCTTTGATCCACAGGAATGCTAAAATGGATCAGTCGAGATTGATCATGATGGCCAATCAGATTGCCCGCAATCTTCAACATCATGAAGAGAGCGAAGCAATCGGCGAGCTTGTTTCACACATAAGCTTATATTGGACCAGGCAGATGATTGCGCAATTGCTGATGCTTGATCAAAGCAAAGGCCTTGATCCTTTGGTGATCAAGGCCTTTGCTAGATTGAAAGAGAACGTCTGAAATTACACAGTGGTTTGTGGCACGCCCTTTTTGGCTCTCAGGCCTTCTTTAGCGCCCTCTTTATAGGCTTGTTGGCGGGGCAGAAGGGTTGCGCAAGAGCGCACCTTTTGATGGTCGACATCAACACCTGGCGGCACTGTGCCTTTTTCAGCTAAGGCTTTTGCGGCTTTCATCAAGCGATGCCGCGCCATGATGATGCCATTGTCACATCCCACGAGATTTTCCTTGGTGCGATCAATGATCGGGCCCATACTTTCCTGTAAGGATCCATCCTGAATGGCAATGCCCTTAATACCTGAATATTCTGCGCCTGATTTCTGCGCGGCGCGGTCCATCAGATAATCATTGTCTTTATTAGCTTTAGGGCGATAGGTGCCAGGCACATATTCGCAATGCACGCCCTTGCCTGCTTTCATTGCATCACGCTCTGTTGTGGTGAGGGCCCGCACGGGATGATAATCATAGCTCCAAGCCCAGCAATTTTCATCATCAATGGGAATCCAGAAATGCCCATGCATGGGATGATCACCGCGTGGCGGCACGGCGGTATAGCAGGGCATGACCCAGGGTGTGATGCGCCAGTAATATTGATCATCTTCTGCATTGCGGCGCGCGCCTATGTAAAGACCGCCGGGGGATTCCACCACTTCAAACACGGGAGCCAGATCACCAAAATTATATTTGTTACCGCCAGCGCCTTTGAACAAAGGATCAGAATTCACATTGCCGCTATGCAGCCAGGACACATGGCTGGAATCAATCCCACCTTCCATGGATTGCAGCCAATTGCATTCCTGATAGCGCTTGGAGACAAAGCTTTGCTCGGCAGGCACGGTTGCGAATTCAAATTCAGGCAGCGGTGGTTGCTTCTCCTTGGGGCCCATATAGGTCCATAAGACCCCGCCACGCTCAATGAGCGGATAGGATTTCAGTTTGATCTTTTTTGCATAGCCAGATTCTGCGGGCTCGGAGGGCACTTCGACGCATTGGCCGTTCACATCAAATTTCCAGCCATGATAGGGGCAGCGCAAACCGCATTCCTCATTGCGGCCAAACCAGAGTGAGGGGCCGCGATGCGGGCAGAATTCGTCAATCAGACCCAGCTGTCCATTGGTGTCGCGAAAGGCGATCAGTCGCTCAGAGAGGATTTTGACGCGCACCGGCGGGCCATCCTTCTCAGCCAATTCTTCAGCAAGCAAAGCCGGCAGCCAATAGGAGCGAAACAGATCGCCCATGGGCGTGCCGGGACCTGTGCGGCAAAGATAATCATTCTGTTCTTTAGTCAGCATGGCGGCTCCTCAATGCAAAATATATGTTCTTTTATACAGAACAATGTTCTGTATAAAGGTACGCCAAGCTAGCTATAAGAGGCGGATTTGCAATTGATCTGGATCAAGACTTTGCCCAGGCTCAATGACACAAGCGGAATCAGCTCAATCAGCAGATGATTCAGCGCAAGCGGTGTTTGATGGAGCAATAGGCTTCAAGACCAATAGGCTTGCGCTATTTCAGCAGGGTCTGAAAATTAAAGCTCAGATCTTGCGCCTGTTCCAGGCTGGGGCTCACGCCTTTGTCGAGCATGCGGCGGGTGGCCATATGCTCCTTGGGCTGATTGACGGAATCAGCGCCGAGCAATTTGCCTGCCTTGAAATAAAAAACAGAGAAACTGCCCGATTCAATCGTGCCGCGAATGGCTGTCTTATCAAAGCCTGCCGAAAGGCCGGCCATTTGCAATTTCACTTCATATTGATCGGACCAGAACCAGGGGGCGGCGGTAAAGGGGCGCTCACGTCCCATGAGTGCGGCAGCAGCGGATTTGCCCTGCTCAACAGCATTCTGCACGGATTCAAGGCGCAGCCATTGATCAGGTTCTGTCCCTTTTCGCACAGTGCAATCACCCGCCGAAACTATGCTGGGATCAGATGTGCGTGAACAGGCATCAACAATAATACCATTGTTACACATGAGGCCGATGGATTTGGCCAGTTCGTCATTGGGGATAATACCAATCCCCACAATCACCAGATCGGCCTTGTGTGAGTGTCCGTCTTTTGTTTCGACAGATTGCACCTTGCCCTTATCGCCACGAAGTTCACTCACTTGCGCGTTCAGGTGGATGTGCACACCTTGGTTCTTATGGTAGCTGAGAAAATAATCCGAAATAATGGGTGAGACAGCGCGTGCCATCAAGCGATTGGCACCTTCCAAAAGCGTGACCTCCTTGCCCATGCCGCGTGCGGTTGCTGCAAGTTCAAGACCGATGAAACCGCCACCAATGACTACGAGTTTTTGAGCATGAGTCAGACTTTTCGAGAGTGATTTTGTGTCGTCCAATGTGCGTAAGGTCAGTACATTTTCTAAATCAGCGCCCGGGACGGGCAGTGGCCTCGCCCGGCAGCCTGTGGCAAAGGCAAGACGCGAATATTCCTGTCTTGTGCCATTGCTCAGTTCAACGTGCTGCGCTGAAGTATCAATTCTGACAATATGGGCATTGGTTTGCAGTTCGATGTTTTTTCTTTGCAAAACCTCAGGCGTGCGCAAGAGCAATTGGTCTTGTGAGACAAGACCAGCAAGAAAATCTTTTGACAGAGGCGGGCGTTGATAGGGGGGATAGGCCTCCTCACCCATCAAAAGCACGCGGCCTTCAAAGCCGTCCTGACGCAGGGAGTCAGCGATCTGCAATCCCGCTTGTCCAGCGCCAATGATAAGAATTGGCTTATCCATATCAGACCCTCACTCGATCATTGGCAATAATTGCGATAGGCTGTGATCGCATTGGAAGACACATTCTTTAAGTACTGGCGGTCCCGACAGGAGTCGAACCTGTGACCTTCGGTTTAGGAAACCGCTGCTCTATCCTGCTGAGCTACGGGACCAGTGCAAGCATTGTTTAGCACACCCGACCCAAATGAAAACAGCAGAGCGTGTGGATTGAAGATGAAGCCATTGGGGATCAAATCGGCTTTGATTGGATTGATCCTTTTCTTGCCTGCGCCATGGGCCAAGGCGCAGGATTGGCGCGCTTGTAGCCAGAAACCGCAAGAGAGGGGCGAGGTGCTGGATGTGAATCGCAATGGCGAACTCATTTTGCAGGATGGTCGTCTGATCTCCCTCGCAGGCCTTGTCCCCCTGCATTTGCTTGCCGATAGCCAGGCAAGGCGGGAGAAAATGCACTCGGCTTTGATGGAATGGCTGGTTGGGCAGACTATTGGGCTGAACTTTATCCAGGCCAAGCCAGATAGATGGGGCCGGATGAAGGCACGGGCATATTATTGGGTGCGGTTGAACCCTGCGCCGGCTTCTCTTGCCGTCAGCGAGAGGGAGCGCATGCCGATTTTGATCACGCAAGCTTTGGTTGATGCTGGTCTTGGCCTTGTTCAGCCAGATCAAATGGCAGGGAGCTGTCTTTTGGCGCTTTATCGGGCTGAGGCGCAGGCGCGCTCCCAAAGGCTTGGCCTTTGGGCCGATGAGAATTTTCGTCTGCTTCAAGCCAGCGATCAGCAGAGCTTGCGACAAAAGGCAGGCGAATGGGTGCTGGTCGAGGGTAAAATATTCAGTGCCAATGAGACCAAATTCAGGACTTATCTGAATATGGGTCCGCGGCGGGGAATTGATGTGTCGCTAGTTATTGCCAAGACAAATCTGAAATCTTTTCAACAAAGGGGCATGTTGCAGGCCTCTTTGCAAGGAAGGCGCATTCTGGTTCATGGCATTTTAGATATGCGCTCTAGCCTGCTGATTGAAATTTCGGGGCCTGATGCTATTGAGTTACTCAATTAGATTTTGCATCAGATGTCTGGCCAGCCTTTGCTGAAGAGACTGGAGTGTTCTTAGCTTTATGATCTGGCTCTCACAGCAATTTATCCTTTTGGTGCAGAGGTGCAGAGCCTTTGTTCTATGTGCTGTGAGTCTGTTGGCAATGGCGGGTTGTTCCACGCTTGATCCTTATGCAGGAATGAGCGAGCCCAGCGCAACTTCATTGGCTATTGTGCCCATGACAAGCGCATTTGATGATCCCTCTTCAGCAGAACATAAACGCCTGATTGCGCAATTTGGTGGTGAGTATAAATCCACCATAATTGAGAACTTTCTCAATACCAGCCTCAAAAGATTGGCTGCCGCCGGGTCAAATTCAGGCGAAGCCTATCAAGTGACCATTCTCAATACGCCTGCCGTCAACGCCTTTGCTCTGCCCTCCGGCAATCTCTATCTCACACGTGGCTTATTGGCGCTTGCCAATGATAGCGCTGAAGTGGCGGCGGTCATGGCGCATGAGATTGCCCATGTTACAGCACGCCATGCCTCAGCGCGCGCCGAATTGGAAAAGACCGAGGCGCTGAAATCCAAAGTTGCTTCGGCCATTCAAAGCCGCGCCCGCTCGGATGAGTTGAAAGCCAATGGTCGCCTGACTTTGTCAGGCTTTTCACGCGAACAGGAATTGGAGGCCGATCGGCTTGGTGTGCGCATGATCGCGCAGGCCGGCTATGATCCCTATGCAGCTGCAAGATTTCTCACCTCCTTAGGGCGCGCCAGCGCGCTGCGGGAGAATGTGTTGAGCAGTAAGGCGCAGAGCACTTCTGGAGATCTCTCTGCCTCGCATCCCACAACGCCGGAGCGCATCAACAAAGCCCTCGACATGGCGCGCCAATTGGCTGCCTCGGACCGGGTGGATAGCAATCGAGATGAATATCTCTCTTTAATTGATGGATTAGAGTTTGGTGACAATCCGGCGGAAGGTCTAGTGCGTGGCCGCAAGTTTCAGCATCCCAAACTGGGTTTTGAATTTACCGCGCCCGAGCGATTTGTTCTGGAGAATTCTGCCAAAGCGCTTCTGGGTCTTGTCGATGGCGGCGCCGAGGCTTTGCGTCTCGATAGTGTAGCTTTGTCTGCCGACATTGCCCTTGAGTCCTATATGACTAATGGCTGGATCGAAGGCCTGCAGAAAGAATCAATCCAGAAGCGAAGCGTGAATGGCTTGGATGCCGCCATCGCCAAAGCGCAGAATGGTACATGGGATTTTCGTATTGGTGTCATTCGCTTGGGAACAGATGTCTATCGTCTGATTTTTGCCGCCCATCATCCCGCCGGGATTGCGGATCGGCGCTTTATAAATGCGATAGATAGTTTTCGACGCCTCACCTTCGAGGAGATCAAGGGTCTGCATGCAGCCCATATTGCCCTGATCACAGCCGACGAGGGCGATACTGTCGCCAGCCTATCGGCCCATATGACCGGGGTTGATCGTCCCGTAGAAAGCTTCATGATTCTCAATGGCCTAGAGAAAGGTGCGGAGGTCAATCCCGGGCAGAAATATAAAATTGTGCTCGATTGATCCGATTGCCCCTTGGATGCGTAAACTCTCTGACAGGAGTTATGCATGTCTCAATCGATGGCTTTACGTCCCGGTTTTGTCAAAGCTGCTCAGGCCGCTCCCTATCTTGAAAGGGAGGACGAAAAAACACTCGCCCTTTTGTGGCGTGCACAGCGTGACGCCCAGGCTCTTCATCGTATTGCCCATGCGCATATGCGCCTTGTCATGGCTATAGCCGCTCGCTTCCGTCATTATGGCTTGCCTCAAGCAGATCTTGTTCAAGAGGGTCATGTCGGCCTTCTTGAAGCTGCGGCGCGCTTTGAGCCTGATCGAGATATTCGTTTTTCCACTTATGCCACTTGGTGGATCAGGGCGGCCATTCAGGATTATGTGCTGCGAAATTGGTCCATTGTGCGTGGCGGAACCAGCTCAAACCAAAAGGCGCTGTTCTTTAATCTGCGGCGTTTGCGGGCACGTCTGGCGCGACACGGGGATCATCCTCCAAGTTCAACCTTCTCGCAGATCGCACTCGCGCTTGGCGTCTCCTATCAGGATGTCGAGATGATGAATGCGCGTCTGTCAGGCGGCGATGTGTCGCTGAATGCGCCATTAGCCCCCTCGGACTCGGGTGAACCTGATGAGCGCGGCGATTTTCTGGTTGATACCCAGCCTTTGCCGGAAGATAGCGTGCAAGAGATGATTGATTCAGATCGGCGCGCTGCATGGCTGAAACAGGCCTTGGCTACTTTGAATCCGCGCGAATTTCACATCATTCAACAACGTAAATTAACTGATGAGGCGATGACTCTGGAAGCTTTGGCTGATCAGCTGGGTATTTCAAAAGAACGCGTGCGTCAGCTTGAAACGCGTGCTCTCAATAAGTTGAAATCAGCTTTGTTGCAGAACCAGCCGGAAGCTTTCCTGCCACATTTGGCGGGATCACAATTGCGCCTCTCGGCATGAAAAAGGCCCGCTTTGCGGGCCTTTTAAACATTCGCATAGGATGATCCCGTTGCGGGAAATTAACTCATGCGGCCTCTTCGACCTCACCATCCGACTCTTCATCCATATCCGCTTCCACGGATGTTTCAATCAACAGATCTGTCTTAGCGCCGCGTTTTGGACCGCGCTGCAAATAGCTCTCGATCATTTTGAGCGCGTCTGCTTCCATCAATTTTTGGACGGCAGAAATTTCACGGGCCATGCGATCTAGGGCTGCTTCATATAATTGACGCTCGGAATAGGATTGTTCGGGCTGAGCATCTGAGCGGTAGAGATCTCGCACAACTTCAGCAATCGAGCCCAGATCGCCGGAATTGATCTTGGCTTCATATTCCTGCGCACGGCGCGACCACATGGTGCGCTTGATGCGGGCTCTGCCAGTCAATGTGTCGAGCGAGCGCTTGACTGTATCAGCATCCGCCAATTTGCGAATAGCGCCACTCAAAACCTTGGGCAGCGGAACCTTCAACGTCATCTTGTCCTTGACGAAATTGATGACGAATAATTCCAGCTTGAAGCCGGCAACTTCCTGCTCTTCGATTGCAATGATCTGACCAACACCATGGGCGGGATAAACAATGAATTCGCTGGCTTTAAAGCCAGTGCGATGAGCACCAGATTTCTGGGCCGGTTTTGCCTCAGGAGCCTTGGTCTCAACGGGTTTAGGTTCAGGGGCTTTGGCCGGCGCCTTGGGCATTGGCTGAGCAGAGTTTGATGCAGATGAGCCGGCAGCCACTTTGGGAAGAGCTGTAGTGGCAGGAGCCTGCGGAGCGGCTTTTGCCGGAGGTTTAGCGCCGACAGGAGCTGGTGTATCGGCTTTGATCGGGGCGGAAAGCTTCACTTGCTGCGCAGGTTTTCCCTGCTCCGCAGGCTTGGCTTGAGGTGCGGGCTTAGCTGCAGGGGTCTTGGCTACAGGGGTCTTGGCTGCAGGCGCCTTGGCCGCTTCTGTTTTTGCCGTCTGTGCTTTTGCAGGCTCAGATTTTGCTGCCGCCGCTACAGGTGTTTTTGCATTGGCTTGTGCCTTGGCAGGGGCCGCCTTTGTCTCAACAGGCTTTGTCTCAACAGGCTTGGTCGCTACAGCAGGTTTGGGGGCTGCTTTCACTGAAGTTGGTTTTACGGCAGCAGGCTGGGCCTTAACAGGCTGGGTTTTGGCGGGCTGTGCCTTTGCGGGCGTGGCCTTTGCAGCTGTAGGCTTTGAAGTTGCAGTCTTTGCAACTACAGCCTTGGCCTGAGCCGTGGTTTTGGCAGCCGGAGCAGCTGCCTTGGCCGCGGCTTTAGCTTTCACCTCAGCTTTTGCGGCTGGGGCAGATTTGGCTGTCACAGATTTTGTTTGTGCAGGTTTGGTTTGCACGGACTTAGCTTGCACGGACTTAGCTTGCAAGGACTTGGCTTGCGCAGGCTTTGCAGGCGCAGTGGTTTTGGGGGCTGAGGCAGATTTAGCGGCCTGATTGGCCTTGCTCGCCGGGGAGATCTTGCCAGATTGAGTTTTAGCCGCCTCTTTGCTCACTTTGGAAATCACCTTAACATTTGATTTGAAAGACTTATCAGAAGATTTTGTCGAAACTTTGCTGGCTGCTTTGGTCGCTGGGGCTGCTTTAGCGGAAGGAGACTTCTGCTTGCCCTGAATTTTGGCGGAAGCGGCGCGGCTCTTCTCGGACTGGGAGTCAGGCTTAGATTTTGCCTTGGTCTTGGCGGATGCCATACTCGGACACTCCTCTATCATCTCCCAAAGGAGATAGGGCAGGTAATGGCGACTGGAACTCCGTCGCTCATCAGGCAGTAGTTTCCCTTCACAAAAGAGTGATCTCCGGCTGTTTAGAGCCAAAGATGTCACAACAGAGTGCTGTTTTCATGGCGATTAAGCACCGGCCTTTCAACCGGGTTCATCCACCGCACGGGTCGGAAGGTGTTCGACTGTTAAAGAATTGATAACATAAAAAATGCCTAAAATCAAAGGTATTGTCACCAGGCAGGCAAAGCCTTGCAACAAAGGTTTAGATCGCTTAACCCCTCGCAAATGCGATAAAAATCTAAATGGTCAGGCTTCGGTACGGGCCTGAGGCGGGCCAAAGGGGAGGTTTTCCGGCCAGCCGCTTCAGGTTCTTGATGGCCCGGCTGACCTAGTCGCCTTCGCCGGGCTCTTTGGAGAAATAAGCATCAAACTTGCCGGGCTTGCCGTCAAAGTCTTTGCCATCGGCCGGCGGGTCTTTCTTAATGGTGATATTGGGCCAGGTCTTGGCCATTTCGGCATTCAGGGTCAGCCATTTTTCCAGTCCCGGTTCCGTATCGGGCTTAATGGCTTCAGCGGGGCATTCAGGCTCGCAGACGCCGCAGTCAATACATTCATCAGGCTGGATAACGAGCATGTTCTCGCCCTCGTAGAAACAATCGACGGGGCAGACTTCGACGCAATCCATATATTTGCACTTGATGCAATTCTCGACGACGACATAGGTCACTGGGTTACTCCTGACAGCGTCATTGCAGCCGATGGGTCCCGCCAAGAGCGAGGCCAAGGCTCTTCATTGTGTTTGCTTCTGCTAGCGCCTTTGCAGCCTTGGCGCAAGAACCCTACTTGTAAACAAGACTCCTGGCTGGTGGATTGGTCTGTACATAAACAGCTTGCCTCGCGCCCTTGGGCCTCACAGGATAGGCAGCATAAGTCAGGAAGGCTGGGGGGAGGGCGCGGTGAGCAAAAGTGAATTTGATCGAGCTGCCGATGATCTGGGCAATATTGTCAATCTCGGTCACGTCAATTTTCATGTTCCCGATCAGATCCTGGCCACATTGTTTTATGTTGAGGGTCTGGGGCTGACGCGTGATCCTTATATGATGGGCGGCATTGATAATATGTGGGTGAATATTGGCGACAGCCAATTTCATCTGCCCACAGGCGCGCCAACACAGGCGCCGGTGACGCGAACGGGACTGATCGTGCCTGATCTGGAGGCCTTGATAGCAAGGCTGACAAAAATTCGCCCGCGCTTGTCTGCAAGTCGGTTTCAATTTTCAGTCGAGGCCGATCATGTCGATGTCACATGTCCCTGGGGCAATCATCTGCGTTGCCATCAGGCCCATGTTGATCAGTTTGGGCCGTTTTGCCTCAATCTCGCTTATGCTGAATTTGCCATTGAACGGGGAAAAGGGCTGGCGATTGCGCGCTTTTATGATGAGATTTTCAAAGCCTCCACCAAAGTCAGTGTCACAGGCCACGGGCTTGTTGTGCATGTGGGCGCGGGACATCATCAATATCTTATCTTTCGTGAAGAGGCTGCTCCGCCACCACCATGTGCAGAACATCATGTGCAGATTTATCTGGCGCAATTTTCTATGCCCTATGAGGGGCTCAAATTACGCGGGTTAATCAGTGAAGAGAGCGGCCCGCATCAATATCGCTTTAACAAAATTATTGATCTCGATACGGGCGCACATGTGTTTCAGCTCGATCATGAAGTGCGCAGTATGAAACATCCCATGTATGGGCGCGCTTTGATCAATCGCAATCCAAATCTGAGCATCAGAACATTCAAGTCCGGGCAGGAGAATTTCAACTGGCGGCTTTGCTGATCGGGTTTAGATTTTCCAATCGCGACCAGTCAGGCGAGCATGGGCGCGGCGCTCTTGCTGACTTGGTTTACGCAGATCACTGGGCGCTGCTTCATCGCTCCCGTCTTTGATCTGATCCTTGCGCTCTGGTGTTGGCGTGAGGTCTTCATAGAGCAGGCGCGCTTCTTCATAGGGTCCGCGGCGTGCGCCTGGAGCGCAGACGCGCAGAATTTTCACCTGATGATCGAGCGCAATGGTCAAAACAGCACCGGGCGAAATTTGTTTGGCGGGCGTATCTATGCGCTGACCATTGAGCCGGACATGGCCCTCTTGCACAAGCCGATTGGCGAGGGAGCGCGTTTTGACGACACGGGCAAACCAGAGCCATTTATCAAGACGCTGGCGTTCGCTTTGAGCATCCTTGCTCGTGTCGCCAGGAGAAGCGGGCAAACAAATCTCCGTTTATTCCTCAGGCAAGTGGATTAGTCCGATTTACCCTTTGTCTCGAGCGCTGCCTTTAGTGCGGCGAGTTTGGCAAAGGGTGAATCAGGATCAGGCTGTTTATCGCGACCTTTGGGTTTTTCGCTCGAGGCAAAGTTACGCTCATGATGCGGCTTGCGATCACCGCGCTTTTCGAATTTGCCCTCAAAGCGCGGCTTGTGACTGCGCTCACCTTGAGTTGATTGATCGCTAGAAGCCCGCTCATGTTTGCGGCCCTGATGTTGTCCCGAGCGATGATCAAAGCGTCTTGTCTTGTCGCGATCGGGGCGTTGAGGCCGTTGTGCATCTTCTCCGACAGGCGCGCCTTCACCAGTCGCAGGACTTTGCGTCTGTCCTTCGGCATTGAATGCCCCATGGCGGGGGCCATTATGGTGAGTGCGGGAATTATTCTGTCTATTGCCTTTTGGGCGATTGTTATGACGCTGTCCTTGATGTTGAGGACGCCGGCCAGGATGCCAGACTTCTATAAGGGCCTCTTCAGCAGATGTTGATTCAGCTTCAGATGGTGACTCAGCGGTTGCTTGATTATCCGCGACAGATTCAACAGCTTTGGTCTCTTCAACGGCTATTGCATCGGCGGAGAGGGTTTCAACTATAGGGGTCTCTATTACAGCTGAGGCTGGTTCAATTACAGGTGAGACTTCAGTTGCGGAGGTTTCAGCGGCAATCTCTGCCTCATGCTCTTGTGTCGCACTGGCTGTCTCGGGCTCAAGGTTTTCAGTATTTGTCTCTTCTGTGCTTGTTGCATCAGCAGCGCTCAGAGGCGCAGTGGCTGCAGCAGGAAGTAAGGGCACGGTGATGGCTGGGCCTTTGCGTTGTTCCATCGCATAGCCGAGTGATTTCAAGATCGAAGCAAATTGTTCGCCGGAACAGCCTGCCAGGGATGTCATCGCTACAGTCACAACAAAGCCATCACGATCGGCAGCCCCTGCGGGCGCATCGCCAGGTGTGACGCCGGGGCGATAATTAATCGCGGGCCTGATCAGATCAGCCAAGCGCTCAAGGATATCGACGCGCACAGCGCGTTCGCCGGACACGCGGAAACCTGCTGCCAAATAAAAGCGCCGATCAATTTCCGCATTGGCTGGAAAAGATGTGCGGCCAGATGCTGCCAGATGGGGGACTTCATCAAGGCCTTTGACATCTTCAAGGCCACCATTTTTGAGGGCCCATAATTGCGCCGCAAGCGAGCGCGGTGCGGGCTTCATCAAAGCTGGCAGATAGAGATGATAGGCCCCAAAGCGAATGCCGAGTTTGCGCAGAGAGCTGCGAGCGTTTTGATCGAGCGTTTTGAGATCTTGCGCCACTTTGCCGCGCTCGAGCACGCCAAGGGATTCGGCAATCTGAAATGCAATGCCGCGTG
>OMIJ01000053.1 GCA_900299065.1 Hyphomicrobiales bacterium | reverse complement strand
TTCCGTCTCATTCGAGATTCTGATCTTGAAGTTGAAGAAGAGGCCGAAGATCTGGTCAGATTTTTTGAATCCGCCTTGAAACGCCGCCGTCGCGGGCGCGTGATCCGGTTGGAATTTGATGATCGCATGCCTCAATCCTTGCGCCAATTTGTTGCCGAGCAATTGGGTGTCGATTCTGACGAAGTCTTTATTGATGAGGGCATGCTTGCGCTCAATGAATTATCCGAGATTGTCTCGCTTGATCGTCCCGAATTGAAATTCACGCCCTATAATCCTCGCTTTCCAGAAAGATTGCGCGAGCATGGCGGGGATTGTTTTTCTGCGATCAGCGAAAAGGATCTGGTCGTCCATCATCCCTATGAGACCTTCGATACGGTCGTGCAATTTTTGAATCAAGCTGCGCGTGATCCCAATGTTGTGGCCATTAAGCAAACGCTTTATCGGACCTCATCCGATAGTCCCATTGTCCGTGCTTTGATCGAAGCGGCAGAGGCGGGCAAATCTGTGACAGCTTTGATCGAATTAAAGGCGCGCTTTGATGAAGAGGCGAATATTCGCTGGGCTCGCGATCTTGAGCGTGCCGGTGCGCAAGTTGTCTTCGGGTTCATCGAGCTTAAGACACACGGTAAATTATCCATGGTGGTGCGCCGCGAAGGGGGCAGTCTCACCACTTATTGTCATGTCGGAACGGGCAATTATCATCCTGTGACCGCGCGTGTGTATACGGATATTTCTTTCTTCACAGCCGATGCAGCGATTGGGCGGGATGTCAGTCGTATCTTTAATTTCATCACCGGCTATGCCGAACCGGCCGATCTTGAATATATGGCTGTGTCTCCCTTCACGCTTAAGAAAAGACTCTTGCAGCATATTCAAGAAGAGATTGAGCATGCCAAAGCAGGTCGTCCGGCTGCTATTTGGGGCAAATGCAATTCACTGGTTGATCCTGTGATCATTGATGCGCTTTATGCCGCCAGTCAGGCGGGCGTGCGGGTGCAATTGATCGTGCGAGGGATTTGCTGTTTGCGTCCAGGTGTAGAGGGATTATCGGATAATATTCAGGTCAAATCGATCATCGGACGCTTTCTTGAACATGCGCGAGTTTATGCCTTTGGAAATGGCCATGGCCTTCCGCATGCGAAAGCTCATGTTTACATTTCTTCGGCAGATTTGATGCCGCGCAATCTGGATCGTCGGGTTGAAGTTATGGTGCCCATTCTCAATCCCACTGTGCATGAACAGGTGCTGGATCAGATCATGATTGCTAATCTTATCGACAACCAACAGAGCTATCGGGTCTTGCAGGATGGTTCAAGCCAGCGCATAGTGCCGCTGCCGGGCGAAGAGCTGTTCAATGCTCATAGTTATTTCATGACCAATCCCAGCCTGTCAGGCCGGGGCAAGTCATTGAAGACATCCAGTCCGCGCAGTCTCTTTCGTCGTCTGGAGCCGCATTAACGTATGGTTGCACCCAAGGCTAAATCCAAACTCTCCAAGTCTTCCGCTCCTGGCCGTCTGCCCAATCTCGAACCCGTTGCTATTGTCGATATCGGATCCAATTCCGTGCGGCTTGTGGCTTATGAGGGGCTAACACGTGCGCCCACGCCTATCTTTAATGATAAGGTTATGGCGGAGCTTGGGCGCGGAGTGGCGACCACGGGCAAATTGAATGAGCAGGGGGTCGAGCGCTCATTATCAGCACTCAAGCGGTTTCGTGTTTTGCGTCAGAGCATGGGCATTAAAAAAGTCCATGTCCTTGCCACAGCAGCGGCGCGCGATGCCTCCAATGGCCCAGAATTTCTTGCACAGGCACAAAAAGCAATCGGTCATAAAGTTGAATTGCTGGAAGGTCGGCGCGAGGCCGAGCTGGCGGCCTATGGCGTGATGTCGGGCTTCACCAACCCCGATGGGCTTGTTGGCGATTTGGGTGGCGGCTCGCTCGAACTTAATGATGTGCGCGGGCGACGCATGGGGCGCGGCATTTCGCTGCGTCTGGGTGGCCTGTCCCTGATGGACATATCCGATCGTTCGACCAAGAAATCAGCTAAAATCGTGCGCAAGGCTTTGGCTGATGTGCCGCATCTGGATCGATTGAAGGGCCGCACATTCTACGCCATTGGCGGAACGTGGCGCGCTTTGGCTAAATTGCATATGCGACAACGTGACTATCCGCTCAATGTGATGCATGGTTATGTGATCCCGGCACGGGATGCTGCTGATTTTGCCGCTCTGGTTGAGCGGGTGAATACAGATGCGCTCGCCAATATTACATCCGTTGCTGCAGCGAGGCGTCCCTTGCTTGCCTATGGGGCTGTGGTGCTCGAAGAAATTATCAGGCGAGCCAAGCCGAAGGAAATCGTCATTTCAGCTTTGGGTCTGCGTGAGGGTTTGCTTTATGAGCAGCTTAATCAATTTGAACGCAGTCAGGATGCGCTCATAGAATCTGCTCGTGAGCTCAATTATCTGCGCTCGCGTGATCCCAAACATGGCGAGGAATTATGTGATTGGACTGATGAGTTCATCCAGTCGAGCCAGCTTGAGGAATCAAAGGAAGAGAGACGTTTGCGTCATGCGGCCTGTTTGCTGTGCGATATAGGTTGGCGCGCGCATCCCGATTATCGCGGTGAGCAATCAATCAATATTATTGCCAATGCAGCTTTTAGCAGCATTGATCATCCTGGCCGCGCTTATCTGGCGCTTGCAGCCTCCTATCGTCATATGGATGGCGATGATGAGGTGAGCCCGCATTTGCGGACTTTGGTCTCTGCGCGCATGCTTGATCGTGCGCATGTGTTGGGATCGGCAACGCGGCTTGCCTATGTTTTGTCGGCAGCCATGTCTAATGTTTTACCGCATACGCCTTTGCGCTGTTCGCGCTCCAAACTTGTACTGACGCTTCCCCCGGCGATGAAGGATCTGGCCAGCGAACGCCTTTATAATCGGTTGCGCAGTCTTGGAAAATTGATTGGTCGCGAGGCTGAAATTGTGATTGGTGACAAAGCAGAGCGGATCAAATTCAAGAGCGCACGATAGGCTTCGGACTGGAATTTGGCATAATCATGATTGCTTCTTACGCTCTGGTTTTCTTTGCAGGCATGATCGCGGGCGCAATGAATGCGGTCGCGGGTGGTGGGTCCTTTGTTTCTTTTCCGGCATTGGTGCTTGCCGGCGTTCCGCCAGTCTCCGCTAATATGAGCTCGACTGTTGCTCTCTTTCCAGCGTCCTTCATGAGTGCTTTTGCCTATCGGAAAGATTTTCAAGATATTGAGGGTATTTCGCTGCGCCGTTTGCTGCCGGTCTCTTTGGCCGGAGGTGTCACAGGCGCTTTGCTGCTGCTCTATACGCCATCTGCGACTTTCAATAATCTTGTGCCATGGCTTTTGCTATTGGGTCTGATCACCTTCACTTTCGGGCGCGAGATTGGTGATCACTTGCGCAAATATATGCATCTTGGTCCACGCGGTCTGATGGTGTTGCAATATTTTGTTGCCATTTATGGTGGATATTTTGGCGCGGCGGTTGGCATTATGATGCTGGCTTTGTGGAGCCTGTTTGGCGTGCATGACCTCAAAGCCACTGGCGCGGTGCGCAGTATATTGGTTGGATCGCTCAATGCTGCTGCAGTGATTTTATTTGTCATCATTGGCGATGTGACATGGAGCTTTGCCTTGACGACTTTAGCAGGTGGCCTGGTTGGTGGTTATGTCGGGGCACGTATTGCGCGGCAAATCTCGCAAGCTATTTTGCGCCGTATTGTGATCACTATCATCAGCGTAATTACGGCAACTTATTTCTGGCGGGTGTTTGGCTAGAAGAGCGGATCTATTTTATCACTTCAGGGGTTGAGCCGGACGTGTCGCGCCATTCGAGCGTGACGACCTTGCCCTTCTCAACGGTCAGGGCAAGACGCCCTTTCTTGAGTTCGAGCGCTTTGGCGCCAAAAATATCCCGGCGCCAACCAGACAATGCGGCAACATCGGCGCGATCATCCTGAGCAATGGCTTCCAGATCATCAACTGTGGCTATCATTTTTGGGGCAACGCCATGGCGTTCGCAGACCTGACGCAGCAGAACTTTCAGCAATTCCACTGTTGCGCCCCCGCTCATATTTCTGCGTTCGCGCTCAATGGCTGGCAGAGTTTTTGGGTCGCGAGCAAGGCCATGTTCGATAGCTGTGAGAATTTCAGAACCCGCGCGCGAGCGCTCCATGCCGCGTGGAAAGGCACGCAGATTACCCAAAGCTTCAGGCGTGCGTGGCGCGGCCAGTGCGATCTCGATCAAAATATCATCTTTGAGAATACGAGAGCGCGGCACATCTTTCGTTTGTGCCTCGCGTTCACGCCAGGCGCAAAGCTCCATCAGCAAAGCCAGATCGCGTGGCTTGCGCGCGCGGTTTTTGAAACGTTGCCAGGCAAGGTCAGGATGTTGTTCGTAAGTGGCCGGTGCGGACAGCGAGGCCATTTCATCGCTCAGCCAGGCCAGACGGTCCGTTTTCTCTAATTGGGCTTTCAGCGATTTATAAATGTCACGCAAATGAGTGACATCGGCCAGAGCATAGGTGATTTGTGTCTCGGATAAAGGACGGCGCGACCAATCGGTGAAGCGCGAGGATTTGTCCAACGTCACTTTGCAGATTGATTGCGCCAATTCGCCATAGCTGACCTGATCGCCATAGCCACAAACCATAGCCGCAACTTGCGTATCGAACAAAGGTGCGGGGATGAGTTTGGACAAGTTCCAGATGATTTCCAGATCTTGCCGCGCGGCATGAAAGACCTTGACCACATTTGTATTGGCCATGAGCTCGAAAAAGGGAGCCAGATCAATCTCATCGGATAAGGCATCAATCGCATGAGCCTCTTCTTCCGAGGCGATCTGAATGACGCAGGCCTTGGGCCAAAACGTTGTCTCGCGCAAAAACTCAGTATCAACCGTCACATAAGCGTGGTTGGTCATACGGGCGCAGATGACTGCAAGGTCCTGGGTGCGAGATATCAGACTCATTCATTGCCCTATATCTGACTCGCTCCTGACTTGCGAGAGCATCTAGGGAGTTGTGACATTTTACCTCTTTTGTAAGTGCTTAATGGCCAAATCGGCTTAATGGGATTGTTTATGATCCTTGCGCTCCAGCATTTTAGCTATGCGTAAAAACCGCCCAAAGGCCGTCACAAGGGCCAGGGTCAAGCCATCTGCCCCACCTAGAAAATACCGGCGCAGAACATAGAATTTAAAAAAACTCCATGGAAATTCAATAACTAATCGCATTAGCAGGATAGCTCTTGGACGCTCTTTCTGGGTGTCGGCGGCAAGCCCGGCGACATAATTCCATTTGGCAACCGCATGGTTCCAGTCCCGCAGGCTGAAATGCCAGAGCGGCTCGCGAATAAGGTGAGGTTTGAGTTTTTCGCTGATCTCGAGCTTGTCCCAATTGGGATTTGGCCCAGTGCGGGCAATCCGGCGATCATAGATCAGGATCTGCTCGTGACAAAAGCCCAATGGGGGTGGGTGCTTCCAATGCGGAAAGATCATTGCCTTGCGAATAATCATCAATCGCGGGGGATTTGGCTTGGCAAAGACAGTGCGGATTTCAGCTGCCATTGGTTCAGTGACGATCTCATCGGCATCGAGCGAGAAAATGAAATCATGGCTGCATTGGTCTTCGCCAAAATGGCGCTGTGGGCCAAATCCCGGCCAGGGATTATTGATGACTCGCGCGCCAAGTTCTTGGGCAATGGCGATGGTTGCATCTTTAGAGCCAGCATCGATCAGGACAATCTCGCCACCCAGAGCCTGTGCGGCCTTGATCGTCTCACCGATCCGATCCGCTTCATTGAGCGTGCGAATGAGAATACTCAAAGGGATTGGGCTGGGGGGCTGGGGAAGGGTCAAAGCTTTGTCCCACTCAGAAGGGGTCTTTACGCAAGCCCATGTAATAGAGCTTTTTCTTGATTGCGCGAAGCCATTTGGCCGGCCTTGATTTTGGCCGCGCCGGCATCATGGGGTCAGTGACATTGCGGCCTTGTCCGATGTGGCGACCTACACCTGGCAGCAAATAGGCCAGAGTGCGTCCTTCATTTTTGATCAGACCCGACATTTGATCATGCATCAGGCGGGCAAAGGGCGCATAGGCCTTATAGAGGTCTTTGTGGATCAGGCCGGGATTAGACGACCAGCCAAAGAATTCAGGATGGGCATTGGCGCGCATGATGCGAAATTCTTGTCCGTGAATCTGAATGGGATCGGATGCGCGACGAAATTTATCCTTGATTTCATCAAAGGCACGCAAGGATACATTCGCCACATCTGGCCTCGTCTCAAGACAGGCTTTTGCTGCCTCCCAATGGATCGGGCCGTCAAAAGTCCAGTCATCTTCCAGATGAAAGATATAAGGCGTTTCAACTGCACTATAGAGACGGTCAATCGATCCCATTAGTCCCAGCCGGTCAGGCCCACTCAATACCTTCATTTCAGGATAGGTTTCGCTGACTTTGTCGATAATCTCTGGATTGGTGGAGTCTTCTGACAGAAGATAGGTTCCGCCCAAATTATAGGCACGAAAAGAGCTGAGCGTGCGCTCAAGCAGATCCAGCCTGCCGCAGCTTGTGATGCAGATCGTAACATCATCGGGAATGTGAACCCTCGCCTGGGCAGATGTGGACATGCGTAAACCTCAGAAGATTATCCAGCTCTTCTAGGCGAGGGGATGGTCAGGGGCAATGGGCCGGGCTTAGATGAAACAAGCTTTTGAACCAATTGGCCATTGGTTCTGCGCTGCAGCAATGCTAGGTTCATTCACGTTTTAACATGGCTCTGCCCCCCGGCCGGGCCAGGGAGCCTTCTATGCCGTCGATTATGTCTGAGGATCTGCGTTCGGGCGCTCTGATCTATCATCATCTGCCCAAGCCGGGAAAACTCGAAATTCAGGCAACAAAGCCGCTGGGCAATCAACGCGATTTGGCCTTGGCCTATTCACCGGGCGTGGCGGCGGCCTGCGAAGCGATTGTTGAAGATCCGGCGCAGGCGGCCGAACTCACCATTCGTCAGAATCTTGTGGCTGTCATCACCAATGGCACGGCCGTGCTTGGTCTAGGTGATATTGGCCCTCTGGCGGCCAAGCCGGTCATGGAAGGCAAAGCGGTTCTATTCAAGAAATTTGCCGGCATTGATGTGTTCGACATTGAGATAGCTGAAAAGAATGTCGAGAAACTGGTCGATGTGATTGCCGCGCTTGAGCCGACTTTTGGCGGTATTAATTTGGAAGATATTAAAGGGCCCGAATGTTTTGATGTCGAGCGTCTGCTGCGCGAGCGCATGCAAATTCCTGTCTTTCATGATGATCAGCATGGCACGGCCATCATTGTGGGCGCCGCGGTGACCAATGCAATGGAACTATCGGGCAAGACATTATCCGAAGTGAAAATTGTTGCATCAGGAGCTGGCGCGGCGGCATTGGCCTGTCTTAATCTTCTGGTTGCTTTGGGAGCCAAGCGTGAAAATATCTGGGTCACTGATCTAGAGGGTGTAGTTTATCAGGGCCGCAATAAGCTGATGGATCCCTATAAGGAGATCTATGCGCAAAAGACAGATGCGCGCACGCTCGCAGAAGTCATCGGGGGAGCAGATGTCTTTCTAGGCCTTTCTGCAGGCGGAGTTTTGAAAAAAGACATGGTGAAGGCCATGGCCTCACATCCTCTCATTTTGGCTTTGGCCAATCCCTATCCGGAGATTATGCCTGAAGAGGCGCTTGAGGTTCGCCCGGAAGCGATGATCTGCACGGGGCGTTCTGACTATCCCAATCAGGTCAACAATGTTCTTTGCTTTCCCTATATCTTTCGTGGGGCACTTGATGTCGGGGCGACGACCATTAACGAGCAGATGAAGATTGCTGCGGTCAAAGCTATTGCACAATTGGCACGAGAGGCGCCGTCGGATGTTGTGGCGCAGGCTTATGGTGGTTCGGCCCCCGTATTTGGCGAGCATTCGCTGATCCCGTCGCCTTTTGATCCGCGCTTGATTATGCGCATTGCGCCTGCTGTTGCCAAAATGGCGATGGAAACGGGCGTGGCGCGTAAGCCCATTGCGGATTTCAAAGTCTATGAAGAATCCCTGTCGCGCTTTGTTTTCCGCTCCGGCTTTATCATGAAGCCTGTATTCACCAAGGCGCAATCCAATCCCAAGCGCGTGATCTATTGCAATGGTGAAGATGAGCGCGTGCTACGTGCAGCGCAAGTCGTGCTTGAAGAGGGACTTGCCAAGCCCATTCTCATCGGGCGTCCGCATGTAGTGGATGAAAGAATCGAAAAATTCGGTCTCGCTATTCGTGCAGGGCGTGATTTTGAATTGCTGAATCCAGCCGATTATCATCGCCATAATGATTATGTTGCGAGCTTATTACATCTTTGCGGACGCAAGGGGGTCACGCCGACAGCGGCGCGGGCCATGTTGCGTGCGAGCATGACGGCTATTGGCGCAATGGCAGTGCGCTCGGGTGATGCCGATGCCATGCTGTGCGGCTTAGAGGCGCGCTTTGATGCGAGTGCAAAAATATTGCGTGACATTATCGGCTTTGGTCCCGATGTGCATGAATATGCCGCGCTGAGTTTGATCATCAGTCAAAGAGGCGCTTATTTCCTGGCTGACACGCATGTGCGCAGCAATCCCACCGCCGATGAGATTGCCGATATGACCACGCATTGTATTGATCATATCCGCCGCTTTGGTCTGGAGCCAAAGGTTGCTTTGCTCTCTCATTCAGATTTTGGCGGCGCGGATACGCAAAGTGCTATCAAAATGCGCCAGGCCCTTGGACTTATTCAGGCGCGCAATCCAAATGTTGAAGTCGATGGCGAAATGGCGGCTGATACAGCCTTGGTGCAAGCGATCAGAGATCAGATGTTACCGCAATCCTCCCTCAAAGGGGAGGCGAATTTGCTTGTCATGCCCAATTTGGATGCCGCGAATATTTCATTTCAGTTGCTCAAAGTGGTGGCTGATGCCTTGCCAGTTGGTCCCATTCTGATTGGGACGGCCTATCCTGCGCATATTCTAACGCCCTCAGTGACGGCGCGTGGCATCGTCAATATGACGGCGATTGCGGTGGCCGAAGCGCAAGCTTGCGCAAAATAAAATTGCGTTGAGCTGGCGCCTCAATGGTGCGCGTAAAGTGCCAGAATGGTCTTAATGTCTGCTTGTGAGGGCAGGCCCGCTTCATTGCCTAAATGCTGAATCTTATGGGCAGAAGCGGCTCTGGCAAATTGGAAATGTTCGCTCCATCTGCCCGAGGGATTAGAGAGAGAGGCGGCGAGATAAGCGCCATGAAAGACGTCGCCCGCGCCTGATGTGTCAATGATCAGATTGGCGGGAACAGACAGGGCAGGCAGGCGCGAGATTGTGCCGGCCTCATCATACCAAAGCATGCCACGCTCGCCCTGTGTGACAGCGCCAATCTTGCATCCGCGTGATTTGAGATAGGCAAGCATGGCTTCATCACTCAAATTCATCTGTTCACACAGACGCTCGGCTACAACCGCAATATCGATAAATTGTAAAAGCTCATGCGTATTGCCGCGCAGACCGCCGCCATCGAGCGAGGTGAGAATGCCTTGGGCCCGGCAAAGTTTGGCATAATCCAGTGCTGTCTCTTCCATATGCCCGTCGAGATGCAAAGCTTTACAGTTTGAGAGATCGAGCTGTGCGGCCGGTTCAAGATAATCGGCATCACGGGCACGTAAAATGGCGCGCTTGCCGTTATGAGGCATGATGAAGGAGAGGGATGATCTTTTGACAGCGCGCGGATGTAAGCCAATCTGATAGCGTTTAGCCATGTCGCGGAACATATGGCCGAGCCAATCATCCGCCAGTGAACAGATTAATTCTACCTCATGACCCAGCTTGGCGCAGGCAAAGCCGGCCGTCACGGCATTGCCGCCAAAGGAGACAGCATAATCCTTGGCCACATCCTTGGCGTCGCCGGTGGGAATGACATCGGTCAACATCGTCACATCAATATAAGTGTGACCGATAAACAGAGCCTTCATTCTGTGTGTCCGAATATTTTGACGGGTGATCAGAGGGCGAAGCTGGTGCCGCAACCACAAGAGGCGGTGGCATTGGGATTTTCAATCTTGAAGGATTGGCCGATCAAATCGTCGACAAAATCAAGTCTAGAGCCCTTGAGATAGACCAGCGATGTTTTATCGACGAGAACTGTAATGCCGCCTTCCTGAATCAGATAATCCTCCTGCGATGAGTATTGATCAATTTCAAACGCATATTGAAAACCCGAGCATCCACCGCCATTGACGGCCACCCGAAACATGGCGCCCGGTTGTTCCTGAGCTAGAATTTGATGAATACGCTTAATAGCGCGTTCTGTCAGGCCTAGAGGCATAGCTGTGGCTGTATCATTCATCGGACAATCCATCCTCGATCGGGGCCAGACCTTGCCCCATCTGCTCACCAGATATAAGTCGTTAAGTGCTTTCCTTCAATGCGAGCCTTTTCATGGCGATTGATCCAAGATTTGCCGCTGATCAACTCAAAACAGCTCCGGCACCGATTCTGGCGCCCTGGGCGGTCGATCATAGCGCCAGTCGCGGACGCCTTGAGCCGGAGGCCAGATCGCCCACACGCACGGAATTCCAGCGTGATCGGGATCGCATCATCCATTCTACGGCTTTCCGTCGCCTGGCTCATAAAACGCAGGTCTTTGTGCCGCTCGAGGCGGATCATTTCCGCACACGCCTCACCCATACGATTGAAGTGGCGCAGATTGCGCGGGCCATTGCCCGCTCCCTGCGGCTAGATGACGATCTCGCCGAAGCCATTGCTCTGGCTCATGATCTTGGTCATACGCCGTTTGGGCATACGGGCGAGGATGTGCTCGATGAGCTGATGGCGACATGGGGTGGGTTTGATCACAACGCCCAAGCGCTGCGGATCGTCACAAAACTCGAACATCGTTATGCGCGTTATGCCGGGCTCAATCTTTGCTGGGAAACCTTAGAGGGGCTGGTCAAGCATAACGGGCCTTTAATGATTGCAGAAGGGGCCCCATTGGCACAGACGCATGGTCGCGGCGTGCCGGCCGAGATTGTCAATTATAACGCCCAACATGATCTCGCGCTCAGCACCTTTGCCAGTGCCGAGGCACAATGCGCCGCAATTGCCGATGATATTGCTTATAATACGCATGACATTGATGATGGCCTGCGAGCCGGTTTGCTGAGCATTGAGGATTTGCGCCATGTTGAACTGGTTGGCGATCTTCTCAAAGAGGTAGAACAGCTCCATCCCGGCCTCGATGCGGCAAGAACAATCCATGAAATCGGACGCCGATTAATCACCTGCTTTGTTGAAGATGTGATCACGCAGAGCCTGTCTAATCTGCAAACAGCCAATTGTCTCTCAGCCGCTGATGTGCGGGCGCAAGAGCGGCCCATGGTGAGTTTTTCTGCGTCCATGGCCAAGGCGGATCGGGCCATCAAGGCGTTTTTATTTCCTCAAGTCTATCGCCATGAGAAGGTCATGGCGATCCGTCGTGAAGCAGCAGGTGTGGTGGAAGCCTTGTTCACGCGCTTTATGAAAGAACCTAAGTCTTTGCCGCCGGATCGCTCGACTTCTGCCTCTGAATATGAAGACCCGATTCGTGCGCGCATGATTTGTGATTATATTGCAGGCATGACAGATCGCTTTGCCTTAAGTGAACATAAACGTGTCTTTGGCTCTGCGCCTGATCTTCGCTAATGCGCAAATTACAGCAGATCGACCAGATAGAGGCCTTCAAAGACAAGGGCTCCGGCGATTAACAGCGGGGTGGGGTGTAATTTCTTGCTTATGGTCAATGCGATTGCAACGCCAATCATCATGGCGGCATAGGGCAGACTGCCACCGGAAAGCTGAAACAAATTCCATACGCCCGCACTCACCAATCCTGTTGCAACTGGCATGAGGCCTCGTTGCATGGCTGTGTGCCAGGGCTTGCCGGCAAAACGTGACCATGATCTGGCAACAATAAAGCAAACAAGCGAAGAGGGCGCATAGAGCGAGAGCGTTGCTACCAAAACACCCCAAAAGCCTTCCAGCTTCCAGCCAATCAATGCGCCCAACATTGAGCTGGGGCCGGGCATGAAACGCATGATGGTGAAATAATTCAGAAACTCTTGCGGGGTTACCCATTGGCGCAATTCAACCGCCTCATGTTGCAGAGGCGCATAAATCGCCGTCGCGCCGCCCACACTCGCCAGCGAAAGTGGCGCAAGAACGATCATGAGGCCGATTAGATTATTCTCACGCATCGGGCTTATCCTCCGAGGCTTTTATCGTTCTTGGCCATGAGAGCAGAACCGAGATTGGTGTCATGATCAAAACAACTGTGACCAGCGACATATGGACAATTCCAATCAGGATGAATGTGACAATCATAATGCAGATCGGCGCGATATTGAGACCGCAAGAGCGAATGGCCGAAATCGCTGTGGTCAGCATCATGCCCAAAGCGGCGGCGGCAACACCTGCGGCGGCTGCTTGAATGAATTTAATGCCAAGTACGAATTCATAAGACACGGCGGCAATCATCACCATGATGAAGGGGCCGCTCAAAATTGCCGCCAGTGCTGTGATGGATCCAGCTGCGCCGCGTAGATGCTGCCCGACATAGACAGCTACATTGGTAGAATTGACCCCTGGCAAAACCTGACTCATTGCCATGCCAGGTAGGAATTCTTCATTGGTCAGCCAATTGCGCCTTGTTACAACTTCGCGCTGAATCCAGGGCATGAGACCGCCACCAAAGCTCATCATGCCGATCCAGAAGAAGCAGCTGTAAAGCTCGAATAATGAGACGGCTTTTGTGTGCGGTGAACTGTTTTGCGAGGTCATGAAGTCTCACATGCGCAGGTATGATAGGGATTGTGGGTCTCTTCTAGGCTAGTCTAGCGCCAGAGCAAACCAAAGCTTGGCCTCATAGACTTGGCTTGGATTCGTCATCAGGCAGGTGAGCTAATATGCTGTCCGCAACGAATCAGGCCAAACATGTCTTTTGTCATTCCCCCGCTCATCAAACGCAATGTGATCCTGTTTGCTCTCTCACAATCCTTCACGGGGGCGGGCATGCAGTTTTCCTATGGCTTTGGCCCTTTGATGGTAATGAGCCTGACTGGATCTGCCAGTTTGGCAGGTGTGTCGGTGGGGATGATTGGCCTTAGCCGATTTCTCGTGGCTTATCCCATGGGCAAGGTGACTGATACTTATGGTCGCAAGCCGGGCATTTTGCTGGGTCTTGTGCTGGCTATGATTGGCACTCTGATGCTCGGCAGTGCGATGATCATCCGCTCCATTCCCCTTTATATCTTTGGCCTCTTGGCCTTTGGCATGGGGATGAATGGCTCGCAGCAAATGCGTGTGGGTGTCGCTGATATGTTCCCACCCGCTTTTCGGGCCCGCGCGCTTGGTTATGTGGCTTTGGGCTCCCTTGTTGGGCTCATTCTTAGCCCGGCTATGGTGAAATTAGCCGATCATATTGCGAATGAGACGGGGGCGGATCCGCTGGGCATGCCGTGGTTTTTTCTGCCAGTTCTCATTCTGGGGGGCATGGCGATTGTTTCTTTCGTTCATCCTGACCCCAAAGTCATTGGTTCACGATTACAGGATTATTGGCCGGATTATCAGCCCGCCAAGGCAAGTCAGAGCAAGTCCAGCGAGCCCTTCAGTTCTTGGCGTTTGATGAGCAATCCCTCCATTCGCCTCGCCATTCTTTCCAATTGTGCGGCAACGGGGAATATGTCGATTGTCATGGTGCTGACCTCTCTGGTCTTGCAGCATCATGGCCATTCACTTGTGGCCATTGCCATTTCGCACACTTTCCATTCGGCGGGCATGTTTGCCTTCACCATTCCGCTGGGCAAGCTGGCAGATCGGTTTGGCCGCTCGCGGGTCATGTTCCCAGGCGTTTTTGTCTCGCTGATTGGTGCGGCTTTGGTGGCGCTGACTAGTGATATAATGACAGTAACGCTGGGTACATTTCTGGTTGGCATAGGCTGGGCGGCCGCCAATGTGTCGGCAACCGCCTTTATTGCCGATCATTCCCGCACGGAAGAGCGCGGGCGCGCCATTGGCGTCAATGATAGTTTTGCTGGCGGAATTACCGTTTTCGCGGCTTTGGTAACCGGGCCTTTGATTGATGTTTATGGTCTGCCAGCGACTGGTTTGACCGCGGTTCTGCTCGCTCTGGTGCCCTTTGGTCTGCGCCTCTTCAGCGGGCCGATGAAATAGGGCGCCTTTCCCCCAGATCCGTTTTGACCCTGAAGGGCAGATCGGATAGGGCCATAGGCAATTTCGCACTGAGCGCTGCAAACCCGAGATCTGCACAACATGAATCTGTTCGCCCAATTCCAGACCCATATCTCCCAAATGCTCATCGGTCTGATCGGGCAGGGGCGTTTGCCGACTGATCTGGATCTGACACGCTTTGTCGTCGAGCCGCCCCGCGATCCCTCGCATGGTGATCTGGCGACCAATGCCGCCATGGTCTATGCCAAAGAGGCCAAGGAAGGATTTGGCGGGCCTCGCCAATTGGCCAGTGAGCTAGCGATTATGCTGGCGCAATCAGCCGATGTCGCAGAGGCCGAAGTGGCTGGCCCCGGCTTTATCAATATACGCCTGAAGACGGAGGTTTTTGCGCGTGTGGTCCGCGCCGCACTGACAGAGAAAGAGTCTTTTGCCCGCCCTGTTGCGCCAAGCGCTGAGCCTATCAATGTTGAATATGTCTCGGCCAACCCCACTGGTCCGATGCATGTGGGGCATGGTCGCGGGGCTGTGTTTGGTGATGCGCTGGCCAATCTGCTGGCCTTTGCGGGTTATTCCGTTACGCGGGAATATTACATTAATGATGCGGGTGCGCAGGTCGATGTCCTGGCAAGGTCGGCCTTTCTTCGTTATCGCGAAGCCTTGGGGGAGGCGATTGGCGACATTCCAGAGGGGCTTTATCCGGGCGATTATCTCAAACCCATTGGCGAGGCGCTTGCAAAGACGCATGGCCGCAGTCTGCTCGATCTGTCCGAAAGCCAATGGATGCCAAAGGTTCGACAATTTGCGATTGATGGCATGATGGCGATGATCCGCGAAGATCTTGCCGCACTCAATATCAGCCATGATGTATTCTTCTCTGAACGTTCGCTCACTCAAGGGCCAGATGGATCTGATCTTGTGGGCGCCGTGATCGAGGATTTGCGACAAAGGGGCATTATCTACAAAGGTCGTTTGCCGCCGCCCAAGGGCCAATTGCCCGATGATTGGGAGGACCGTGAACAGGTCTTGTTCAAATCCACTGATTTTGGCGATGACATTGACCGTCCGCTGATCAAATCAGATGGTGGCTATACTTATTTTGCCTCGGATATTGCCTATCATAAGTCCAAGATTGATCGTGGCTTTTTGAATATGATCGATGTGTGGGGGGCTGATCACGGGGGCTATGTCAAGCGCATGCAGGCAGCGGTGAAGGCCGTGTCGGGCGGGCAGGGTCATCTGGATGTCAAACTGTGCCAGATGGTCAAGCTCATGCGTGATGGAGAGCCGGTCATCATGTCGAAGAGGGCGGGCACATTTGTGACCCTGCGCGAAGTCGTGGATGAAGTAGGGGTCGATGCCGTCCGCTTCATGATGTTGTTTCGCAAAAATGATGCAACGCTGGAGTTTGATCTGGCCAAAGTGCTGGAGCAATCGAAGGATAATCCCGTCTTTTATGTGCAATATGCCTATGCGCGGGGCCGCTCGGTGCTGCGTCAGGCCCTAGGTATTTTCCCTGATCTGGATGTCTCGGCTCAAGCTTTGGCTCAAGCACCGCTGGATCGGCTCACCGATGAGGGGGAATTGAATCTTATCAAGCTTGTGGCGCAATATCCGCGTCAGATCGAGGCGGCCGCTCTTGCGCATGAGCCCCATAGAGTGGCATTTTTCATTCATGAAGTGGCAAGCGCCTTCCATTCCCATTGGAACAAGGGCAAAGATATGCCGCAATTACGGTTTGTTAATGAAGACGATAGATTGTTGACATGTGCACGGCTGGCTTTGGTGGAATCGTTAACGCGAGTCATTTCATCGGGCCTTTCATTGTTAGGCGTGAGTGCGCCTCAAGAGATGCGTTGAAAGAGACGCGCTGAAAGGTTTGCAGGTCTGCACGCAGTGTTATTTTGACCGACGTTAGAGCGTTGGTCTTTTCGGGTTGTTTCCCCGAATTGGTTGAGCGTGAAGAGGTGGATCATGAATGAGTCTCCGGCTCGGGTGCGTCAACCCATTGATCTGGATGAGTTCGAGCGTCGTTTGCGCAGTGCGGCAAATCCCTCTCGCTCAGATCAGGATCCCTTAGCGGAATTGGCGCGTCTGGTTGGCCAAGGCAATCCCGTTTCCACCGGGCAAGACCAATTCCCGCCTTCCTTGCCGGATGCTCATCCTCAGGCATTGCCAGAGCCCCCACAGGATTATTCAGCGCCGCACATACACCGTCCCGAGCCTACATTTGATATGCGGGTCAGAGATGAAGTGCGAGAAAGCCCGCCAATTCCTGAAAGCATCTTGTCCTATACACCTGAGGTGCCCGGCCATTCTGGCCAGAGTTCACCCCCGCCTATCTCTGCCGACCTTGATCATATTGAATCGCAGATGCGTGAATTTCGTCGCAGCTTTGACCCGAGGCTTGATGCGGCGCAGGGAGCCAGCGCCGTTCCACGCACTTATGCTGATCCCGATGTGGATCACACAGCCTATGCTCCCGAGCCCGCCTATCTGGATGATGCGGAAATGCAGCCCAAGCAACGCCGCACACTTTGGCTGGCCAGCGCGGGTCTTGTCGTGGTCATGGGCGCGATTGGATTGGGCTTTGTTTACAAGGGGGGTGCCAAGCTTGGTGGTGAAGCCCCGACAATTCTGGCGGCGAGTGGCCCTACCAAAGTTCAGCCTCCCAGCCCAGCCAATCCAGATACGCCCAATGCTTCAAGCTCAATACTTGATAAAGGTCAGGCGGATCGTGTGTCGGCCAGTAAGGTTGTGACTAGAGAAGAGCAGCCTGTTGATTTAGCTGCACAAAGACCAATTCCGCGCGATGTCACGGCAATTGCCTCGCCAATTCCTGCCATTCCTTCAGCCCAAAAGCCGGAAACCTCCACTGCCGCTACGCCGACCTCTGCGCAGGCAATTGTGCCAGCAGCTGCGCCCGTACCTGCTGTCCCACCCGTCGTTGTGACGCCGCAGCCTTCGAATAATGGATTCCCCGAGCCGCGCAGGGTTAAAACAGTCTCGGTTCGCCCTGATGGAACGGTGATCCAGAATGATCCTCCTGCGACCGCCCCCCTTGCTATTCAGCCCAAGCCTCCTGCAGCTGCTGCAAGCACGCCAGCTGTCAAGCCTGTGCCGCCAAATGCGAAGCCGGTGACACCGACAAACAATGCCGCCAAGCCTGTCGTGGCGGCCGCAAACACCAATCCGGCTTCAAAGACAACAACAAGAGCGGCGGCTAATACTAGTGGAAACAATGATATAAATTCACTTCTTGAAGATGAGGATGAATTTACGCCCCGCGCTGCAAATCCTGCTCGTCCTGCTGTCTCTGCGCCCAAGCCCATTACGCCAGCGGCAAACGGGGGAGATTCCGGCTATGCGGCGCAATTGGCATCGACGGGGTCCGAGGCAGAAGCCAAGGATATGATCGGTAAATTGCAAAAGAAGTATCCTGCGCAATTATCTGGTTATAAGCCCACAATCGTCAAAGCTACGGTCAATGATCGCCAGGTCTATCGCATTCGTATTGTGGGCCTGACCAAGACTCAGGCTGATAATCTGTGCGGATCGGTCAAATCCGGTGGCGGGGCTTGTATCCCAGCCAAGAATTGAGCTGCTTCTCTGACTTAGGTTCTAACTGGCTCGCCTTTCATTGACGCGCCTTCTCATGGAATGTCTATGCTCGCTGATATTCGCGCCTTCATTTGCGGCTGTAAGGGTTTAAGCCTGTCAGCCGAGGAGCAGGCCTTTATCAAGGAGATGCGTCCATGGGGGCTTATTCTTTTCAAGCGAAACATTAATAATAAACAACAAGTATCAGAACTTGTTAGCTTATTCAGATCGATTTCTGGTCGAGATGAGGCTCCGGTCCTGATTGATCAGGAAGGGGGGCGCGTTCAGCGTTTGGGGCCGCCGCTTTGGCCGGCCTATCCTTCCGCTGCCTCTTTTCATCTGCAGGCGTCCGGCAATGTTGAGGTTGCTGCCCAGGCGATTGAGCAAACGACCCGTAAGCTGGCGGGGGATCTCTTTGAGCTTGGCATTAACATTGATTGTTTGCCGGTCCTGGATGTGCCTTCGGCCGATGGTCATGGCGTGATTGGCGATCGGGCCTATGCGGAAGATCCGCATTTGGTGGCCCGTTATGGTGCGGCTGCGGCCGCGGGCCTGATGGCTGGCGGTGTTTTGCCAGTGATGAAACATATTCCCGGCCATGGACGGGCGCGGGCCGATTCCCATCTTGAATTACCCATTGTCGAGGCCGGGCGAGCTGAGTTGGGGCGGGTTGATTTTGCTCCGTTCAAAGCTTTGGCGTATCTGCCCATGGCGATGTCTGCGCATGTTGTCTATACCGCGCTTGATCCCGATCATCCCGCGACGACTTCGCCCTTTGTGATTGGCTCAATCATACGCGACTGGATTGGCTTTGATGGCCTGTTGATGAGTGATGATCTGTCGATGAAAGCGCTGTCGGGCAGTTTTGCCGCTCGCACCAAGGCAGCCTTTGCGGCTGGTATTGATATGGCGCTGCATTGCAATGGCGAAATAGAGGAAGCCCTTGAGGTGGCCAAAGTTGCGCCCCCCTTGCAGGGCAAGGCTCGAGAAAGAGCAGAGAAAGCTCTGAAATTATTACAGCTCCCGATAGAATCTGTGGACGCCTGACGCATTGCTCTGGCAAGCCATTGCGCCCATGATTCGCATGGTTAACTTACCGTTTACCGAGTATATTGATTCGGGATGCGGAGTGTCCTCGTGTCTGACCAATTGCCTTTCGAAAGCGAGATCGACAAGGGGGATTCAGAGCCCTCTTTTCTAGTCGATCTGGATGGATTCGAAGGCCCCCTTGATCTTTTGCTAGAGCTGGCCCGCCGCCAGAAGGTGGATATTGCCAAGATTTCCATTCTGGCTCTAGCTGAACAATATCTGGCCTTCATTGATGAAGCGCGCCGGGTGAGGCTTGAATTGGCGGCCGATTATCTGGTGATGGCGGCTTGGCTGGCCTATTTGAAATCGCGCTTGCTGTTACCCGAACCTCCCAAAGCCAATGATGAGCCTTTGGCCGCTGATCTTGCTGCCGCCCTTGCTGCACGCCTACGCCGGCTAGAGGCGATACGGGCAGCGGCAGAAAAGCTGATCAATCGGCCTCGCCTGGGACGGGATATGTTTGCGCGGGGCGCGCCTGAAGGGCTGGAAGTGATCAAACGTCCGCATTGGCAGGCCAGCATGTTTGAATTGCTCACAGCCTATGCCCAGCAACGCCAGAAACAGGCTTTGTCGCATGTTCGCCTGAAGCAAAGGCATGTCTGGTCCCTGGAAGAGGCCCGCAAGGCGCTCGAGCGTCTGGTCGGTGTGGTCACAGAATGGACCACAATGGATGCTTATTTATTTGAATATTTGACGACTCCCGAGACCCGCCGGACCGTGCGCGCCTCCACTTTCTCAGCTTCTCTCGAAATGGTTCGTGAGGGGCGTATCGATCTTAGGCAGGATGATGCCTTTGGCCCAATCTGGGTCCGGGGCCGGTCCATTGAAAACAAAGCCGCCTGAACAAGAGTTTGAGAGCTATGACAGAGCACATGAACGCCACTGATCCTGCCGGTCTGCCTGCCGATGAGGCGAGTTTGGCCAAGGCCGAGCTTGCTCCGGACGAGATTGATCACGGTTCATCCCAAGAGCATGCCGTCGAAGCGCATGATAATGACAATGGCGATGCTGAAGCGATCAAGGCTGAGAAGTTTCGCGAATGTGTTCGCATAGCCGAGGCTTTGCTTTTTGCCTCTTCCGAGCCCGTCGAGCAATCCGAGATTGCCCGGCGCATGCCTGATGGGATCAAGGCTGTTGAGGTTTTACGGCAATTGCAGAGCCATTATGAGGGTCGCGGCATTAATCTTGTACGCGTCAATAATCGCTGGATGTTCCGCACCGCTTCGGATCTGGGCTGGCTCTTGTCACGTGAGGCGAGCGAACAAAGGAAATTGTCGCGCGCAGCCATCGAGACATTGGCCATTATTGCCTATCATCAGCCTGTCACCCGCGCCGAGATCGAGGATATTCGCGGCGTTGCTATCTCCAAAGGCACGCTTGATGTGCTGCTGGAAACAAGCTGGGTCCGTCTGAGAGGGCGGCGCAAGGCCCCCGGCCGTCCTGTCACCTATGGCACGACAGATACATTCCTGCTGCATTTCGGTCTGGAGGCGATCACCGATCTGCCGGGTCTTGATGAGCTTAAATCTGCTGGCATGTTTGATGGTCGCTTGCCGCCGGGCTTTGGCATGCCCACGCCCAAGGATGATTTGGCACTCACTGAGGATGAAGATCCTTTGGAGGATGGCGAGGCCGATTTGTTCGACGATCTTGCGACCCAGGATATGGCTGAAGATCAGGTCGAGGCCAGCGGCCAAGAGGATCCCGAGGGCAAGAGTCAGGCTGCCTGAGCCAAGGTGGCTCTCACACACATCAGGGTCGATTAGAAGTCTGAAGCGACTTTTAGAATCTTGGCGATTTTCACCGCGCAATCGGATAAGACAGTCTTCAGGTTGTCCTATTGCCTGTTCTTTGCTCCATCATATGAGGTCTCAAATGGTGTTGATGTCGCGTTCGCTTGCTGTTTTGTCCGGACTTGTTCTTGGCTCTTTCCTGATCTTGTCTGCACCTGCAGGGGCGCAGCAATCTGACTTCTTCAAAGGCAAGACTGTGAGTGTCTATATTGGTTTTGCCCCTGGTGGAGGCTATGATTATTACGGGCGTCTGGTCGCCCGCTATATCGGCAAGCATATTCCCGGCAATCCCAATGTGGTGGCGCAAAATATGCCGGGGGCGGGCAGTTTTACGGCCGCCAATTTCCTTTATTCTGCGGCCCCTAAGGACGGTACGGCTTTGGGGGTAGTGACCCAGACCATTGCCATTGAAGAGGCGCTGAAAACACCTGGCGCTAATTACAAATCGGCCAATTTCAACTGGATTGGCCGCGCCACGGCCATTTTGGAAGTCACTCTGACGGGCGACAAGGCCAAAGCCACCAATATGGAGCAGACCAAGACCAATGAAACGCCTGTGGCGGGTACGGGGTCTGGCTCGCCTTCGGAAGGGTTCCCGCGCCTGATGAATGCTCTTTATGGCAGCAAGTTCAAAGTTATAACTGGCTATCAGGGCTCCAATGAAGGCATGTTTGCCATGGAAAAGGGCGAAGTCGATGGCGCTCTGACCTCATGGAATACGCTGAAGCGGACCCGTAGCGAGCCTTTAAAGGCCGGTAAAATCCATGTTTTGGTTCAATATGGCCTCAATCGCCATCCCGATCTGGCCAATGTGCCAGCTGTGGTGGAATTGGGGACAACCAAGGAAGCCAAGGATATTTTGACCTTCTATGCCAGCGGTGCGGCTGTTGGGCGCTCTGTATTCGCCCCTCCCGGCGTGCCGGCTGATAGGGTCCAAATGCTTCGCAAGGCTTTTGACGATATGTTGAAAGATCCAGAGTTTTTGGCTGAGATTGATAAG